>JAFVXX010000161.1 GCA_017500905.1 Clostridia bacterium | reverse complement strand
GCCACGCCGTTGCCACTCCTGGATATTTGGTAGTTTTGGCAAAACCTGCAACGCAGGTTGCACCCTCCAAAAAACACCGTTCCACTGCCCAAAGTGCCGGACACACAGGGCTCCTCCCACATATGCTTGCCTACACGGTACACGTTGGCAAGGTGAGGGCTGTTGCAAAAGCCAAGCTTAGTTGTTCTATCCACGTTGCAATTACGTGGACAAAGATTGCATTTCATACACAAATGATACCACAAAACGGCAGCATAGTCAACTATGAAAAGGACAAAAAAATGCGGAGGAAAAAGGAGCAACCTCTTTCCTCCGAAAACAAGAGTACAGTCTGTAAGCCGAGTTCTGTATTTGATGATTATCTATCTACGACCGTTGTTACCAACGGCCTCCAGCGAATATGTCGAGATACCGAGCAGGTATTTGGTCTCATTTCTTGCACCGAGTGGGGTTTACATGAACGCAAAGTCGCCATTGCGTTTGTAGTCTCTTACACTACATTTCCACCCTTACTTTTTTCAAAGCGGTTTATTTCTGTTGCACTTTCCTTAAAGTCGCCTTCACAGGGAGTTACCCTGCACTCTTGCTCTGTGGTGCTCGGACTTTCCTCGTGGGCAAAAGCCCCCGCAATCATCTGGCTGTCTCTCAGCTGACATTGTAATACAACTTTACCTATTTGTCAACCAACCAACAGCAAAAACGGCCAAGCCTTTGCTGATAATGCGTGCTTTTGCAGCATATTGTATGCAAAAAGGAGTTTTTTGTGTTTTTAGCACTTGTACAGCTTGTCAAACGGCTGTTTTTTGCAACGGGCTACTTCGAGACGGGCAGCTACGCCCAACCACTTTCGCCACAAAAGGAGGCGCACTACCTAACCCTGCTGGAAAAGGGCGACCAAAACGCACGGGAGATGCTGATTGTGCACAACATGAGGCTGGTGGCTCACGTAGCAAAAAAGTACTCGCAGGGCAACGATATGGATGACTTGATTTCCATTGGCTCGATTGGACTAATCAAGGGGGTAGAAACCTTTTGCGCAAAGCGTGGCAACAGCCTTGCCACCTACCTTGCACGCTGCATCGAAAACGAAATTTTGATGAGCCTTAGAAGCAACAAAAGGTACAAAAACACCGTCTACCTTCAAGAGCAGCTGGGCGTGGATGGCGACGGCAACGAATACACCCTAATGGACGTGCTGCCCAACAATCAGGACATGTTTAGACAAGTAGAGCTTAGCGTGCTTAGGCAAAATCTGCTTGAGCTTGTCAATTTGCACCTAAACAAAAGGGAGCAGCAAATTGTTTTGCTGCGCTTTGGCCTGACGGGCAACGCACCACTTACACAGCTGCAAACCTCCCAGCTGCTGGGAATCAGCCGAAGCTACGTTTCACGCATCGAAACAAAAGCCATCAAAAAGCTACGTGAGCAAATGCAAAAAGACGCCCGTTAGGCGCCTTTTTTGATGCTTTTTGGCAAGTGTCTGCAAACAAGCTTGTGCTTTTTACGCCGGTGCTGCTTGACGGCAAATTTAATGCTTACCGTCAGCTGCCACAGCCCAACCAGCACCAAAAACACCCCAAAGCAAGCACGCAAGGTGTCGTTGTGGGTGTTTTGCCCCAGCACCGCACCCAATATGCAGGACGCCACGGCAGGCACAACCACCCAACCGACGTTGCGCTTGCAAACAAGGTGATTTTTGTTGTGTAACAACAACGCCACCACGCACATAGGCAAAAACGACAGTAAATTGGTTGCTTGTATGCTTTTTTGCCCCAAGTCCAAAAAGGATAGCAGTGGCACCAAAATTGTGCCTCCTCCCATGCCCATACCGCCTATTACACCTGCCAAAAAGCCGATACCTATCAACCAAAAAACCATTGCTCCTCCTAAAAAAACATCTTTACTCCACCCAAAATCAGCACGATGGCAAAAATCATCTTGACAACGTTGCTATCCAATTTTTTAAGCAGCAACGCTCCCACTATGCCACCTGCCACCACACCGATGGTGGTAAACAAGGCCGTCCTCCAATCCACGTTGCCATACACAACGTAAACTACTGCCGATACAACCGTCAAGGGCAAAATTACCAAAAGCGCCGTTGCCTGCGACTTTTTTTGATCAAGCTTCAACACGCTTAGCAGCAGCGACACAATTACAACGCCTCCACCGCCTCCCAAAAAGCCGTTTATAAAGCCTGCAACCACGCCTCCAAGCACCAAAGCAGATTTTTTCCACATATTTTCTCCTCAAACAGCCAAATTTGGCTTGCTTTTTTGCAAAAGTTAGGCCTATTTGGTTGCTTTTTTTTTTAGTTTGTACTAAAATACTGATATGTATGTATTTTTGCGTACGAGTATTAAAACTTAAAGGTATTAAATAACTATGAGCAAACAACAAAACACTAAAGCAGTAGCAACAAACAACCTTCAAAGCAAAAAGGTTTGGACAATTGTTGTAATTTGCTTAATCACAGCAGCAATCATTGCAGGCTCCCTAATCATTGCTTTGTGGGATACTCCCGACAAGACAGTTGCCGGTACCAACAACGAAACACAAGCTTCGTCCTCGGCTACCATCAAAAACGGCGACTTTCAATATCTAAAGGAAGCTGCAACATCCTTCCCAAAATCTGCGTCCAACTGGACAAAGTACACCTACAAGGCTCCTACAGGCTCGACACAAGGCTTTACGGAAATTTCGACCAACAACGAAACCGTCATGGGTGTAGTTTCCGTCAAGGACGAGGATTGGACAGCAGTACAAGCTGACGTAGCAGCTCTTGGTGTAGCCGGTCTTGCCAACCCAGGCAAGGCTCAAGCTGACGACAAGGACGACAACGTTTACATGATCAGCAACAAAACCGCTTACACTGCAAGCATCTACTCTCAAAGCTTCTCCATTGCATCTGCAACATCGGTAAAAATCAGCTTTTGGGTAAAGACTGTAGACGTAGCAGGCAACGGCGGTGTATTTGCAATTGTAAAAAGCAGCTCCAACGCATTGGAGCAATCCACCGGTGGCGTACAACAATGGTACGCAAACGTTGGTGTTTCCAGCCAAACAAACTACATCACCGGCACAAACGATTGGCAACAAGTAGAGCTGTACGTATTCAACCAAACGTCCTCCAGCAAAACCGTGTACTTCAACATTGGTCTTGGTGACATTTACAACAACAACACTGCAACAGGTACAGCGTTTGTTGACAACATCGAATACGAAAAGGTTACATCCAACGACTACAGATTGCACCACGATGACGGCACAACTGCTTACACCATCGAAAGAGACAACGTAGCAAACGCAACCTACGACTTGAATTGGACAAACGGCACTACAACCCTTACAAACGACGACTACCTTGCATTGACCAACAACGTTGCACCTTTCAACCTTGCAGCAGGTAAAGTTTACACTAAGATTGCAAACGATGGCACAAACAGCAACGCAGTAGAGCTTAAGACAAGCAACCTTCTTGTACGCGCAGGCTCGCTTGGTATCCAATACCACATCAGCTTTTGGGTACGTGTAATTTCCGAAAACAACTCGGTTTTGCCACACGCAAACATCTACCTAAACTACGCTGACGGCACCGAAACAACAGCTAAGTTTACAACGGTACAAACAGCAACAGACATCGTAAAAGATACAAACAACGGTTGGGCTCAATACCACTTCTACGTAAGCCCTGCTGACGTAGCAGAAAAGTCCGTTTCCGTATCAGTATTCTTTGGTGACAAAAACGGCTACCCGGCAAACTCCACTATGATTCCTAACGGAAGCGTTTTGGTTACTACCCCTGTTGTAGAAGAGTTGTACTTGTCGGAATACAATGCAGTATCCTCCGGCACCTACGTTGCAAAGCTTTCGCTAAACGAAGCAACAGCAACCAGCACGGTAACCAACGGATCGTTTGGCAACGCTGTAACAAACAGCAACCACCTTGATGCATTGCATACTCCAACCAACTGGACACCGGTATTTGCAGGCTCCTCCTCCATCTACCTTACAGGCAACGAAAGCCAAGTTACGGTTGACAACAAGGTAAACAGCGTAACAAGCGGTATCCAATTTAACAGCCACTATGCTCCAAACCCAGATGACAGCCAAAAGGCAGTTTTGCAAATTACAAACAACACAGCAACCTCCTTTGGTTACTTGTCCTCGGCTGTTACAGCACCTGCAAACGCAGTTACCGTGTTCTCGGTGCTTGTAAATGCTGACAGCGACGCTACTCCTTACGTCTACCTACTTAAGCAAGCCGAAGACGGCACTTATGCTAAGTACGTTGAAATTGCTTGCAAATCTCAAGCAGCAGTAGACGATGGAAACTTCTTGATGCAACAAGTTGGCAACGGTTGGATTAGATACTACCTTGTTGTTGCTACAGGCGACACGTCTGCTACAATGAAGATTGCTTTGTTCAACGGTGCAATTGATGCTACTGCTGACAACGGCACAACAACAGGCACAGTCTACTTTGACCAAGTTTTGCAATCCACAATTGGTAGTTACGTTCGTGACAACACGGCAGAAGAAATGTTTACCAAGGACGAGGATGGCAACTGGAAGCTTGACGAAGCACTTGCAGGCGAAATGACCTACACTGCTACTGC
>JAFVXX010000160.1 GCA_017500905.1 Clostridia bacterium | reverse complement strand
GTAGTAAATTCGGTACAAGAAAACACCTTTGCAAAAGTAGTAGATATATTGGCAGGGCTTGTAAATGACAAAAAGTAAGGTTTTGGTACTGGCTGTCAGTGTAATATTAATTGCTTTTTCTATGGTACCTTCAATTTGTAGTGCAAAAAGTGAGTTGTGTGTTGGTAAGGCTGCAATTTTAGTTGAAGCAAGTAGTGGTAGGGTGCTTTACGAGAAAAACAGCAGGCAAAAGCTTCCTATGGCAAGTACAACAAAAATTGCTACTGCATTGACCGTGCTTGAGCATGCAAATTTGAGTGACATGGTTGTAGTGGACAAAAGAGCTGTAGGGGTTGAAGGGTCGTCTGTTTACCTTAGAGAGGGCGAAAAGCTTACTGTGGAGGAACTGCTGTATGCTTTGATGCTTCGTAGTGGCAACGACAGCGCTATAGCACTTGCAATACACGTTGGTGGTAGTGTGGAACGCTTTGTCGATTTGATGAATGCAACTGCAAGGAATGCCGGTGCGCTTGATACCTGCTTTGTAAATCCTCACGGTTTGCATGATGAAGGTCACTACACGACGGCGTTTGACCTTGCTTTGATTACTAAATGCGCTATGTCAAACGATGAATTTTGCAAAATTGTTTCGTCAAAAAGTAAGGTAATATCAAATGAGGGCATGGATTATAAGCGAAATTTGGCCAACAAAAACAAGCTGCTTTTGTCGTATGAATATGCAAACGGGGTAAAAACGGGCTACACCAAAAAAGCGGGACGATGCTTTGTTGGTAGCGCATACAAAGATGGAATGCAGCTGATTGCTGTAGTGCTAAATTGTGGTCCAATGTTTGAAAATGCTCAATCTATGTTAGAATTTGGCTTTTCGCAATATACTATGACAAACATAATATGTAAAAATAAAGTGTTGGGGGCAATTTGTACAAATAAGAAAGCAACCTACTTTGCCTGCCCGCAAGGGTTTAGTTATCCTTTGACACAGCAAGAGGCTCAACGAATTGAAAGAGAGGTGGACCTACCAATTGACGATGCTGGTGAAGGAAAGGTTGTTGTTAAGCTTGGCGACGAGGCGATTTTTGAATCAATTTTGACAAAATACTGATCAGGCAAACTAAAATACTTGCTTTTTTTTAAAAAACCTATTACTATATAAGTAATTGGTTTTTTTTAATTAAGGAGATTTTTATGAGACTAAACAAGTATCTGGCTGACTGTGGCGTTGCAAGCCGTCGGGCATGCGACAAGCTTATCGCTGAAGGTCGTGTTGCTGTCAATGGAAAGATTGTTGATCAAATGGGCGTGGTTGTCAATCCTGACAATGACCACGTGACGGTCAATGGCAAGCGTGTTGCCGTCAAGCACAAAACGTACTACATTTTGCTGCACAAGCCAAAGGGATACGTTACAACGGTTAGCGACGAGTTGGGCAGACGCACTGTAATGGACTTGATTGACATCAAAACACGCTTGTATCCTGTTGGGCGTCTTGACTACGACACCGAGGGTGCGTTGATTTTGACCAATGATGGTGACGTTGCAAACAAGCTTACCCATCCCAAAAATCAAGTCAGCAAGGTCTACGTGTGCCGTATTTCGGGCGAAATTACCAATGCCGAGGTTGCTAAGCTTGAAAGGGGCGTGGAAATTGATGGCAAATTGACATTGCCGGCAGGGGTCAAGGTGCTTGAGAGCGACGTGCATCACAGCAGAGTGGAGCTGACTATCAGGGAAGGCCGTAACAGGCAGGTAAGACGCATGTTTGAAGCAATCGGCAAGGACGTTGAGTTTTTGAAGCGTGTTGCCGTGGGAGAAATCCGTCTTGGTGGACTTTCTCGTGGAAAGTACCGCTTTTTGAACGAAAAGGAAATTGCCTACTTGAAGAGCTTGAAGTGATTTTTATGACAAAACTAAACATCTTACTTACTAATGACGACGGCTACCAAAGTGTTGGCTTGCAGCAAATGTGCTTGGAGCTGTCTAAATACCACAACGTCTACGTTTCGGCGCCCGACAGCCAACGGTCAGCTTGCTCGCATGCGATTCACTTTCATTCACCGGTAAGCTTTGTCAAGCTTGACAGCTACTTTGGTGCTAAATTGGCGTACATTTCGTCAGGAATGCCGGCTGATTGCGTCAAATTTGGTGCGCTTCAATTTGGTGTCAAATTTGATTTGCTTGTTTCTGGCCCTAACAATTGCGAAAATTACGGCCATGACGTGCTGTACTCGGCAACGGTTGGTGGTGCAGAAGAGGGCGTAGTGTGTGGAATACCAAGCGTATCTATTTCGAGGGTGAAAAAGCAAGGTGGATTTGGCCACTGTATTGATTTTGTTGTCAAAAATGCACATAAACTTGCCAAATTTGCGCCTCAAAACGTGTTTTTGAACGTCAACGTGCCGCCGGTTGAAATGCCTGTCAAGGGCATAAAGGTTGCAAGGCTTGCAGGTGAGTTGTTTGACGACTACTTTGTTGCTTCGGTTGAACAAAAAGGCGTGTACCACTTGACGGGGTACGTGCATGACACCTCTATGATGGGAGATTGTGATGCAAGATGGGCAGAAGAGGGCTACATAACAATTACACCTATGACAATCGTGCAGGACGTTCCAAGCCTGTTTGCAATGGTGGAGGAGATGTTTGATGAGTAAAGTCGCAATTGTTGGTGGTGGCCCTGCCGGCATAATGGCGGCTATATTTGCATCGCAAAATGGGGCCGAAGTTACGTTGTTTGAAAAAAACGAAAAGCTTGGCAAAAAAATCTATATCACAGGCAAGGGACGTTGCAACGTGACAAACGATTGCGATCCCAAAGAGTTTTTGTCCAACGTTGTAACTAATGCAAGCTTTTTGTACAGCGCATCCTACAAGTGGACGAGCCGTGATACCATGGATTTGCTGGAGCAAAACGGGCTTAAGCTAAAGGTAGAGCGTGGAAACAGAGTATTTCCCGAGAGCGACAAGGCGAGTGACGTAACTAAGACGTTAGAAAAGCTTTTGCATCGTAATGGTGTAAAAATTTGCCTAAACAGCGAGATTTTGCGTGTAGAATGCTTGGAAAATAGTGTAAAATTGTATACTATTACTGACATAGTAGTATTTGATAAGGTAATTATAGCAACTGGTGGACTAAGCTACCCAACAACTGGCAGTACGGGTGACGGCTTTAGATTTGCAAAAAGCATTGGTCACAACGTAGTGGATGCCAAGGCTGCACTTTGCGAAATTCCGTTGCACCAAGACGTGTCAAGCTTGGAAGGATTGTCCTTGAAAAACGTTGTTTTGTCAGCAAAAAACAACAAAACGGGCAAAGAGCTGTGCAGCTTCTTTGGTGAAATGTTGTTTACCAAAAATGGAATTTCAGGGCCAATTGCACTTAGCACCTCAAGCGTGATAAATAAATATCCTCTTGACCAAGTTGCATTGTATCTTGATTTGAAGCCCGGTTTGAAAAACGAGCATGGTCAACAGCCAAATCTCGACGAAAGATTGCTTAAAGATTTTAAGGAATTTACTAACAAGGAGTTCAAAAACAGCCTCGTAAAGCTGTTTCCTGACAGATTGTGTCAATACGTTGCAGCGCAAAGCAAAATCCCGCTTGACAAACAAGTCAACAGGGTGTCAG
>JAFVXX010000159.1 GCA_017500905.1 Clostridia bacterium | reverse complement strand
TGGTGCTTAGCAGCAATTTGCAAGCCTTTTGCGAGGCATTGGTAGAAAAAACCAACGGCCAAGCACAAATCAAACAAACAGGGCAGCTTTTGTGCCCGTATGGAGACTAACTATGGCAAAGGTTCAACTTAAAGGCAGCGTAATGATGGGGCCACTTCCTGCTGTTATGGCAAGTGTTGGCACAATGGAAAGCTCCAACGTCATCACAATTGCGTGGACGGGCGTTTTGTGCTCCAATCCACCTCGTGTGTACATTTCCGTACGCCCCGAAAGGCACTCGTACCAAATTTTGCACGACACAAAGCAGTTTGTCATCAACCTTGCAAGCAAGCCCTTGACGGCAGCAGTGGATTACTGTGGCTTCAAAAGTGGCAGAGACGTTGACAAATTTGCCGAAATGGGCTTTACTAAGCAGCCTGCTGCCTTTGTCGACTGCCCAATGATAGCCGAGTCCCCCATCAATTTGGAGTGCAAGGTGTTTGACGTAGTCAACCTTGGCTCGCACGACGTATTTATGGCAGACGTCGTTGCTGTCCACGTGGACGAATCCATCATGGTGGATGGCAAGGTGGATTTTGCCAAGGCAGGTCTCATCAACTACCAACACGGCGAGTACTACGCCAACGGCAAGCACCTTGGACGCTTTGGCTTTTCCATCCAACGCAAGTACATAAAGGCTAACGGCAAAGGCGTAGCAGCCAAAATTGACAACGCCAAATTTACCAAACGAAATCCAACCAAGCATAAGTAAACTATGAATTTTTCTATGAAACTAAACCCACAGCAAATAGAGGCAGTAACAGCGCCGATTGGTCCTGTTTTGGTGCTTGCAGGCGCAGGAAGTGGCAAAACACGTGTTTTGACACATCGCATCGAGTACCTTGTAAAGCAGTGTGGCGTTCATCCCTCCAACGTGCTGGCAATCACATTTACAAACAAGGCAGCCAACGAAATGAAAACTCGTCTGTACGATGCCGATTGCAACGCAGGCATGATGCACATATCAACAATTCACTCCTTTTGCGCATCGGTTTTGCGTAGGGAAGCCAGCGTGCTTAACAAGCAAACCAACTTTTCCATCTACGCCGACGACGAAAAGCGCAGCCTGCTTAAAAAGGTAGTCAAGCAAATGGTAGAGGACAGCGAAAACACCCTTGTAGACAAAGTCTACGACACCTTGTCCTATCTCAAAAATCAGGCATCCTTTGTTGCAGGGCTCAATTGCGAAATTGACGAGCAAGTAGTGCAAAAGGTTTTGGACTCGGATTGTGGCGAATACATGGAGGAAAGCATGGACAGCGTAAGCGACCTTGCCGACAGCCAAAAGTATTTGTCCATTTTGGCAGAGTACAACAAAAAATTGGCGGAAAACAACGCCTTGGACTTTGACGACTTGCTGTACTACGTCCACAAGCTGTTTAGCCAATTCCCCGAGGTTCTTCAAAAGTACCAAGACAGGTATCAACACATATTGATAGACGAATTTCAAGATACCAACAGGGTGCAATATCAAATTTTCAGATTGCTTGCAGGCAAAGATCAAAGCCTGTTTGTTGTAGGCGACGACGATCAAGCCATTTACGGCTGGCGTGGTGCCGACATCAGCCATATTCTCAACTTTCAAAAGGATTTTCCAACGGCAATAGTGTACAAACTGGAGCAAAACTATCGCTCTACAAAGCGCATTTTGGACACAGCTAACGCAGTAATTGCAGGCAACTCCAATCGCTACCCCAAGACGCTGTGGACGGAAAACGCCGACGGCAACAAAACGCAGCTTTTCCAAGCTTACGACGAGGCTGACGAGGCGTTTCACGTTGCCGAGGTAATTCGTCGTGGTGTCGATTTGGGCAAAAGCTACAGCGACTACGCCGTGCTTATGCGTATCAACGCCCTGTCACGCTCCTTCGAGCAGCAGTTTATGCGCTATCGCATACCCTTCAAGGTGTTTGGCGGCTTCAAGTTTTTTGAGCGTAAGGAGGTCAAGGACGCCCTTGCTTATGCAAGGCTTATACTAAACCCCTACGACAACGAGGCGTTTTTACGTGCTATCAACGTTCCTGCACGCCGTGGAATTGGCGATGCAACCCTAAAAAAGCTGGACGAAGTTTCGCAGCAGCTTTGCATTCCTCTTGTTGGTGTAATCAGCGACGAGCGCAACATGCAGGACGTGCTTAGCAAAGCCACAATTGTCAAGCTTGCCAATTTCTACAACGAGCTTGTCGAGCTTATCAAGATATCCAACGAGTGCAACGTTGCAATTTTTATGCACGAATTGCTTCAAAGGCTAAATTTCCGTGGTGTCTATTTGCAAAATGGTGAGGACGAGCGTGCCATCAATATCGACGAATTGGAGCAATCGGCCATCGAATTTCAAGCAAGCTTTCCACAGGGCACCCTACAGGACTACCTGCAAAACGTATCGCTTGTTGCCGACCGTGTCAGCGACAACGTCAAGGATGACAACTACGTCACCGTAGCAACCATACACGCCGTCAAAGGGCTGGAGTTTGACACAGTTTTTGTAGTAGGCGTGGAGTCGGGCATATTCCCCAGCTCTCGCAGTACCTTCAATCGTGATGATTTGGAGGAGGAAAACCGAGTTATGTACGTTGCTGCCACCCGTGCCAAGCGTGAGCTGCATCTTACGTGCAGCAAATCTCGCTTTTTGTACGGTCAGCGCAAAACGCAGTATCCCAGCAGCTACTATGCAACCGTCAAAAAGATGCTTACACCTCAACCAAAGGTGTCGCAATCCCGTTTGGAGGATGCACGCTACGTAGACCGTCTCAACAAATTTCAACCCATTCAGCGTCCGCCTGTAGACAAAGGCAAGTCAAGTCAGGACATGGCAAAGTTTAAAGTAGGGCAAATGGTCGAGCACTCTACGTTTGGCAAAGGCATGATTCTTCGCTACGACAACGGCATTGCCGATGTAATATTTACGTCTGTGGGCAAAAAGACGCTCAACGTCAAGTTTGCGCCACTCAAACCTCTGTAACAAGGAGAAGTAACCTTATGACTATGCAACAAATGGTCAATCAACTAAATAAGTGGGCGCACGAGTACTACGTGTTGGACAATCCCTCTGTCCCCGACACAACTTACGACGCATTGTACGACCAGCTTGTGCTTTTGGAGCAGCAAACAGGAGTAGTGCTTCCTGACAGCCCTACGCAAAGGGTAGGAGGCGAGCCTCTTAAGGAGTTTGTTCAGCACGCACACCTTCAAAAGCTGTACAGCTTAGACAAGGCGCAAAGCTTCAACGAGCTTCAAGTCTGGGTAGACAAGGTGACAAAGGCAGTAGGAGAGGTTGATTTTTCCGTCGAGCTTAAGTATGACGGCTTGACAATATGCTGCCTGTACGACCAAGGTCAACTAATTATGGCAACCACTCGTGGCAATGGCGTAGTGGGCGAGGTTGTCACCGAGCAGGTAAAGACAATCAAAAGCGTCCCACTTTCAATAGACTACAAGGGCAAAATCGAGCTTTGTGGCGAGGGCTACATGAAGCTGTCTGCTTTGGAGAGATACAACCAAAAGTATCCTCAAAACGCACTCAAAAATGCACGTAACGCAGCAGCAGGCTCGATACGCAACCTTGACCCCAAGGAAACAGCCAAGCGCAATTTGGACGTAGTGTTTTACAGCAACGGCTACAGCGACCGGCAGTTTGAAGTAACCTCCCAAATGCGGTTAGTAAATTTTTTACACGATAACGGCTTCAAAACAAACGCCATTTGTCACAAAGCAAAGGGCTTTGAGCAAATCAAGCAAATTGTTCAGCAAATTGCTGATGCAAGAGCAAGTCTGGACTTTTTGATTGACGGTGTAGTAATCAAGGTGGACAACTTTGAAGTACGCAACCAGCTGGGCTTTACTGACAAATTCCCTAAGTGGGCAATAGCATACAAGTTTGATGCCGAGCAGGTAGTAACAACGCTAAACTCGGTAGATTGGCAGGTAGGTCGTACAGGCAAGCTTACCCCAACAGCTAATCTTGAGGCAGTCGAGCTGTGTGGTGCCACCATCAAGCGTGCAACACTAAACAACTACGGCGACATTTTACGCAAAAACTTGTCTGTAGGCAGCAAGGTGTTTATTCGTCGAAGCAACGACGTAATTCCCGAGGTGCTTGGTCTTGCCCAATTGGGCGACAGTGCTCAACAAATTGACAAGCCAACTCAATGCCCTGCATGTGGCAGTCGGCTAATAGAGCGGGGTGCGCATTTGTTTTGTACCAATACATTTGGCTGCAAGCCTCAAATTGTTTCAAGACTGACCCATTACTGCTCCAAAAATGCCTGCGATATCGAAGGACTTTCGGACAAAACAATGGAGGTTTTGGTGGACAAGCTGGGCGTAACCAACCCTGCAGATTTGTACGATCTTACACAAGACAAATTTTTTGATGAGCAAGGCAACAGCCTTTTGGAGGGCTTTGCAGCAAAAAAGGTTGCCAATTTGTTGGATTCCATCAGCAAAAGCAAGGCAGTAGGGCTTGCAAGCTACGTTTTTGCATTGGGTATAGACAACGTTGGCTCGGTTACGGCAAAGGATTTGGCAAAAGCCTTCAAATCGGTTGACGCTTTGGCAAATGCCACTATGGAGGAGTTGCTTGCAATCGACCAAATTGGCGAAGTTGTAGCCGAATCCATCTACGACTTTTTCCATGACCAAGCCAATCTGCAGCTAATTGACAAGCTAAAGGCTCATTCCATCAACCCCACCCTGCAACAAACAACCTCAACAGGCGTGTTT
>JAFVXX010000158.1 GCA_017500905.1 Clostridia bacterium | reverse complement strand
TAGGCAATCACAGTTGCGAGTACACCCATACTTTGGGTTTCCGTCGCAAACGTGAAAATTACCACCCGATATGTCCAATCCTTTGCCGTTGACTACTGCATCGGCAACCTTGTGACGTGCCGATTCGTAAATTTCCGTAACCGTCGTGCGGGAAACGACAAGTTGCTTAGATGCCTGCTCGTGAGAAAGCTTTTCCAAATCTATCAGTCGCAAAACCTCGTATTCGTCAAGCGTCAGCGTAACCGTTTCGCAATTGGCGTTTTGCGGTACGAATTGACAAAACAACGGCATATTGCAAATTTTTCGTTTTCGTTGTGGTCTTGCCAACGCTTAGCCTCCTTTATTTCCGACATATGACGATAATAACACATTTTTTTGCATTTGTAAATAGTTTTTACAAAAATTTTCAAAAAATTTTTTTGGCACAGTGTTGCTTAAAAAAAGCAGTGTTGTTTTTACAAAAAAAATATAAAATTAGCAAGAAAAATTTCAAAATGCATCTTGAAACCATTGTTACAATATGCTATAATTAAGTTACAAACAAAATCAAGGAGGTACTTTTTATGAAAACTGAAATTGTAGCAAAAAACTATCGTGTATCCGACAGACTTAGAGAAATTGTCGAACTTAAGGTAGCCAAGCTGGACAAGTACTTTCCAAACAACGCTGCAACGGCAAAGGTTGTAATGACCGACTTGGGAAGGCAATGCAAAATGGAGCTTTCCATCATCTACGAGGGAGTGCAAGTACGTGCCGAGGTAATTGGCGACACAATGTACTACAACATTGACGACTGTTTGCCAAAAATTGAGCGCCAAATTGTAAAGCACCGTGGCAAGCTTAACAAAAAGAAAAAGATGCCGGTGGTGGATGACTACGCATTCATTTCGGACGTTGAGATGGAAACGGTAGAAATTGCCAAAACCAAAAAGTTTCCTATTTCTGCAATGACTCCACTTGAAGCAGCAGAAAACTTAGATATGCTTGGTCACGACTTCTATTTGTTTATCAATGATGCCAACAACAACGTCGAGGTTGTCTACCGTCGTAAGGACGGCACAATTGGACATCTTCAACCACACAAGTAAGGAGAGTGTAAATGTTACTGACGTTAATGCAATCAACCGTAGGCGCTTGGCAAAGCTTTTTGCAGCTGTTTGCCGAAATGGCACCTTGGGTATACGCCCTGTTTTTTTTGGGCATCATATTCTGCGTAATAGAAATTGTCTCACAGGGCTTTGGAGTATTTGGAATACTTGGAATACTGATGCTTGCCACAGCAATAGTATTGCGCATGCTGGCAGGAGGCAACGCCTGGATGCTGTTGTTTATGGTGCTGATAGCAGGCGTTATAATTGCCGTAGCCTTTGTTATTGTTGGGCGCTCCATAAAAAGGGGCAAGCTTAGCAAGACGGAGATTTTTAGAGTAGGCACGGCAGTATCTACCGGCGTTACCGAGGGAACAAAGGATTTTTCCTCCTTGGTAGGGCAAATCGGTACAACCGTCAATGCGTTGCGTCCTGTTGGTCAGGCACGCTTTGAGGACGGAAACGTCGTAGACGTAATTGCAAAAACGGGCTTTGTTGAGGCTGGAGCTACAGTAAAGGTGGTTTTTGTTGAAGGACAAAAGGTAGTAGTAGAGCAAATCAAATAGTTAAGGAGAAATTACATTATGCTGGACCCTATTTACATTGCGCTGATAGTATTTGGCGTACTGTTGCTGTTGTTTTTAATTTTCATCCCAATCGGCACTTGGTTTACTGCTCTAATCAGCGGTGCGCACGTCCGTATGGGCAGACTTGTCGGCATGAAGATGCGTCGTATTCGTTACAAAATGCTTGTAGACGCATACATCCGTGCAAAAAAGGCAGGACTAAACATTGACATTTCCGAGTTAGAATCGCACATTATGGCAGGTGGTAACGTATCTAACGTTGTAAACGCCCTAATTTCTGCACACAGTGCAAACATCGAGTTGACGTTGCAAAGTGCAAAGGCTATCGACCTTGCGGGCCGTGACGTGCTAAACGCAGTAAAGGTATCGGTCAATCCAAAGGTAATTGAAACGCCAATTATTTCTGCCATTGCCAAAAATGGTATCGAATTGCGTGTAAAGGCACGTGTTACCGTACGTGCAAACATTTCTCGTTTGATTGGTGGTGCTGGCGAAGAAACAATTATTGCCCGTGTTGGCGAAGGTATCGTTACAACCGTTGGCTCGTCCGAAACTCACAAAGAAGTGTTGGAAAACCCCGACCTAATTAGCAAAACCGTACTTCGCAAAGGTTTAGATGCAGGCACGGCATTTGAAATTTTGTCCATTGATATTGCCGACGTAGACGTAGGTCGCAACATTGGTGCACAACTACAAATGGATCAAGCCGAAGCAGACAAGCGTATTGCACAAGCAAACGCCGAAGAACGTCGTGCAATGGCTATTGCAACCGAGCAAGAAATGAAGCACTCTGACCGAGGAGGCCATCAAGGGCCTGGTGGAGAAGTTCACCAACCTGATCGCTGCCAACGGTGAGATCGCCAAGGTTGAAG
>JAFVXX010000157.1 GCA_017500905.1 Clostridia bacterium | reverse complement strand
TCAATTTGTGTCACTTTGTTTGTAGACTACACCTTTGCAGTGCTAATCGCTTACAGCTTGCTTGCACCCGTATTGGTGCTACCTTCTGTGTGGGGAATGTACTTTTTAGGAAAACTAATTGAAGAAAAAGAGCAAAAAACGAAAGACAAGCAACAACAATCAACGCAAAACAACTAACACCGTAGGGGCGACCATTAGCGTGATGTCCTTAACGGAGAATTTGAATATTCAACGTAGTGCGAGTATCGCATTTGACAGTCAAATGCACTTGGGCTAAGCCCAAACCCATATTACAAGCAGAAAGAGCAAGAGTAAAAGGATAAGCTTTCCTTCTATTCTTGCTCTGTTCGTTTTTTATGAATGAATTGATGCTGACGCATCATGAATTGGCTTCGCCATGAATTGCTCGCGGAATTGCCGTGCAATTCATCGCTCACATGAATTGAATTGCAACCAACGTGCCGCAAGGCACAATTCATGCCGCAGGCAATTCACGAAAGCACGGCTTTCAATTCACGCAACCGCGAGGTTGCAATTCAATGCGTGTTATCCTTAACGGAGAACACGCATTGGTCGTCCTTTTTTGTTTTACAAACAAAACAACCTTAAATTTTACCCAAAAATTTTACAAATGCTATTTATTTGCTGTAGATTTTGTGTTATAATATACAAAAATACAAACAAATCAATCTTGGAGGTAACTATTATGGGTTGGTTCAAATCTCAAATGTGGAAGGTACTGGAGTGGAAGGACGACAGCAAGGATACCCTTGTCTACCGCTTTGACATGAAGGGTCAGGAAATAATGAGTGGCTCGCAGCTTACCGTGCGAGAGTCACAAGTAGCAATATTTGTACATCTTGGCAAAATAGCCGACGTGTTTGGTCCGGGCAAGTACAAGCTTACAACAAAAAACTTGCCAATTTTGTCGGGACTTGGCGCATTGTTGTACCAAGGCGAGTCTCGCTTCAAGGCCGAGCTTTACTTTGTCAACACCAAGCAATTTATTGATCAAAAGTGGGGCACAACCACGCCCGTTGCCATGCGTGACAGCGAGTTTGGCGCAATCCGTATCAAGGCATACGGCACCTATGCATACAGGGTAAGCGAGCCTACCGTATTTTTGAAAGAGGTGTTTGGCACCAACCAATGGTACAAGGCAAGCGACATCGAGGGCCGTCTAAAAAGCGACCTTGTCAGCCAACTAAGCGACACCATTGCCAGCAGCAAAATTTCGGCATTGGATATGGCGTCCAACTATCAGGAGTTTGCCAGCCTTGTACAAGCCAACGCACAGGCTCAATTTGCCTCCCTTGGCTTAGAGCTTACAGCCTTTGGCATTGCCAACGTCAACTTCCCCGAGGCTGTGGAAAAGGCATTGGACGAGCGCACGGCATTGGGCATTTTTGAAGGCAAAATGGGCACCTACACGCAAAAAAAGGCTGCCGATGCATTGGGTGATGCAGCCAAAAATCCCGGCATGGCAGGCGCATTTGTCGGCATGAACATGGGACAAATGGCAGGTGGCGTAATGGGGCAAACCTTTGGTAACGTAGCCAACGCACAAGACAAGCCGGCGCAATCGCAAGCAAAGGGCAAATTCTGCAGCGAGTGTGGCGCACCAATCAGCCCAACGGCAAAGTTTTGCGCCGAGTGTGGAGCAAAGCAAGCAGCAAAGCCGGTATGCCCCAAATGCGGAGCAGAAGTAAACTCAACAGCCAAGTTTTGTGCCGAATGTGGACAAAAGCTAAGCTAAGGTCAATCAATCGCTATGCAACAAGCAACAGTCAAAAAATCCAATCAGCAGCAATGCCCCAATTGTGGTGCCGACATGGTGTTTTCGCCACAAAAGGGACATTTGTACTGCAGTCATTGCGGCTCGGTGGAGGAAATTGAGCGCAGCTACGAAGTGCGTGAGCGTGATTTTGTGGAAATGGAAAACGTCCCTACTTGGCAGCAATCAAGCGTTGCGGCGTACAGGTGCAGCAATTGTGGTGCGCAAACCATCATGAGTGCCACCACCATTGCCACCACCTGCCCCTTTTGCGACTCGGCAGTAGTGGTGGACAGCGCTGCGCTCGATTCGGTAAGGCCGGATACTGTCATCCCCTTTGAAAACAGCATTCAGGACGCTCAACGAGCCATCCTACATTGGCGCAAGCGTCGTGTTTTTGCTCCACCCAAGTTTAAAAAGAGCCTCAACGTCGATTCGGTCAAGGGCACCTACCTTCCCGTTTGGACGTTTGATTGCGACACCTCTACAAGTTACAGCGGCACGTTGGGCAAGCGTTGCACACGCACCGTTAGGCGCAATGGCAAAACCTACACCGAAACCTACATACGGTGGTTTCCGGTATCGGGCACAATACGTCAAATTTTTGACGATCTTTTTGTAAATGGAAGCAACAGCGTACCACAAAGTCAAGTAGACAAATTGCACCCCTTTCCACAAAGCAAGTACGTAGTATATGACGACAAGTATCTTGCCGGCTACGTTGCAGACAACTACTCCATACAACCCCAGCAAGCCTTCAAGACGGCGCAAGCAACCATGCGTAGCGTAATCGAAAGGGCCATCATGGCACAGCACTTTGCCGACGTCAAAGGCACGCTAAATTTGTCCACAACCTACTTGTCTCGTTCCTTCAAGTATTTGATGCTGCCATTGTACGTAACTGCAACCAAGTATAAAAACAAGGTGTTCAACAACTACGTATCGGGAGTGGCAGCAGACAACGTCAAAAAAATCAAAGTAAGTGGAAAGGCACCCGTATGCTGGTGGAAGGTGCTGCTTACCGTAATAGCAGGCGCAGCAGCAGCGTTGGGCGTGGCGTATTTGTTTGTAAATAGTTGACAAAAACGACAAAATTGCACGTTTTTTCAACTTTTGTTGCAATATTCGTTGACAATTTTGAAGTAAAATTGTATAACAAAGTTACAACTAAAATTAAGGAGATATTGTCATGATAACCAAAGATATGAAAATTGTAGAAGTGTTGCAAGTAAACCCACAAACAGCGTACGTATTTTCTTCCTACGGTATGGGTTGCATCCATTGCTTGCTTGCTCACAGCGAAACTGTCGAGGAAGCAGCAGCAGCGCACCAAATCAATTTGGAAACGCTACTTGCACAACTAAATGAAGTTTGTCAAGGCTAACAGCTAACAACAAAAGGGACTGCTTTTAGCAGTCCCTTTTGCAAAAACTCTACGGGAGACAAATCACAACGACTATGGCATTTTTCAACTTAGCACAAACCGACAACGTAATCATTGTGGTGGCACTAAGCGTACTTGCAGTGGGCGTAATAGGCGCAGTAGCAGCAGTGCTTACAACGCTTAAAAGGTACAAGTACACCACCAAGACCGAGCGTCAAAAGATGCAAGGCAGCGACGTGCAAATTTCGGCTGACGACTACCTTGAGGAAATTGAAATGCGTGGCGACAGCCTTGTGCTTGTACGCAACGTAGTGTACAAGGTAGGTCAAGACGGCCAGCTTGACGAGGGCGCATACACGTTGCGCTCGGCAATCGAGGGTGAAACCGAGTTTCAAGTGCGTCACAACGACACAACCAATTGGGTGCAAGACGGCACCTCCATCACCCTGGCACAAGGAGACAGCATTGTATGCCTAACCCACTCGATGCTGGTAATCAAGCAATGACACGCTACTACAACGGCTGGGAGCCTTTGTTTTTGCAGGAGTTTGACAAGCCGTATTTCAAGCAGCTAAAGGCTTTTTTGGTGGATGAATACGCAACTAAAACCATCTACCCGCCCAAGCGACTGATGCTGTCTGCCTTTGACCACGTTTCGCCCAGCGAGGTAAACGTAGTCATTTTGGGGCAGGACCCGTACATCAACGAGGGGCAGGCAATGGGTATGTCCTTTTCCGTGCCGGACGGTGTACGTCCCCCTCCAAGCCTGCAAAACGTGCTTAAGGAAATCAAAAGCGACCTGGGCTACGAGTCCATCATCAAGGGAGGCAACCTCACCCCATGGGCAAATCAAGGCGTGCTGCTGCTAAACACCGTGCTGACGGTAGAGGCAGGCAAATCCAACAGTCACAAGGGCAAGGGTTGGGAAACCTTCACCGACGAGGTAATCAAACATCTAAACAACAGAGAAAGTGGCATTGTGTTTATGCTTTGGGGAGCACACGCCATTTCCAAGGCAAGGCTTGTAACCAACCGACAACACTTGGTGCTTACCAGCGCCCATCCAAGCCCTCTTTCGGCTTACAACGGATTTTTTGGATGCGAGCATTTTTCCAAAGCAAATCAATTTTTGGAGCTTCAAAACAAAGAAATTAGGTGGTAATATGTCAAAAGCAGTAATGACGATTCATGGATTTTTAACCAGCACCGAGGACTTTGGTGTTTTGTACAAAATGTTGGGAGACTATGACGAGGTAGTCAAGGTCAAAATTCCCGGCCACGACGAAAAGGTGGACTACAAGCTGTTTACAACAGATGCAACGCTGTTTGCCGTGCTGGATACCTTTGACGACCTCAAAAGCCGTCACGACGAGGTTGACGTAGTGGGCTTTTCTATGGGAGGCGCACTCACCAGCTGGCTTTGCACCAAGCGTCCCGTCCACAAGGCAGTGCTAATTGCGCCGTCCAACAAGTATCTCAACTTTCACTCGCTGTTTGCAATGCTAAAGTTCTACTACGAAACCTACGCCGATGCCTATCACGGCTCGTTGGGCGAGTTTGGCCAACGCCTGCGCTGGGCCGAGTCTGCCGTTGCGCCTCACGCACAAAACAGCATGCTTACCTTGCGCATTGGCATACGCCGTATGCTGCCCAACATCAACATCAAAACCTACTCTACCTTCAAGGATTTGATGAAGATTTGCAATCAGGCGCTGGAGGGCAAGGGCAAGGTGGATGTCCCCTCGCTTATTATGTGGGGCGAATTTGACGAGCTTGTGCCAAAAAGCTCCATTACGCACCTGCAAAAGTACTTTACTCACTTCAAAACGCTCACCTACAAGGACGTAGGCCACGCAATGCTTATGACCAACCGTGGACCTGCATTGTCCAAGGACGTAGTGGCGTTTTTGGCAGAGTAAATAAATTTGACAATCAAACGCAAAAAAAATTGGGAAGCAACCTGACGCTGTCAGGCTGCTTCCCTTTTTTGTTGTAGTTAGGCTATATTGCTGCTTCTACACAACGAGCAAAGTAATCTGCAATGCACAGCATGCCTTGCCTGTTGGGATGAAGGTTGTCGCTGGTATGGGTGGTGTAGTGGTAGCCGTCCATTGCCATCAAGTCCACCACAACGCAGTCAAAGTAATTGGCAATTTGCACAATTGTATCGTTGAATTGTTGCAACATGCTTTCGTCCACCGAGTAGCTGCTTTGTGGCAAAGTAAAGACAAAAATTTTGGCATTGGGGTAGGCTGTTTTCATTTTGTGCACGCATATTGCGTATGCCTGTGCAAAGGTTTGTGGAGTGACGTAGCCTGTGTCCTCATTGTATACGTCCTTCAATTTGCCAAACCTGCCCACCTCTACTTGTCCAAGGTCGTTTGTACCCATGTAAAGGGCAATCACGTCGGGTGACACGTTGGCTTTGTCGTTGTGCAAATTTTGGCATCTGCTTTGCCAAGCACGGCTGGTATTTTTTGTAACAAGCGAGCCCGACCACGAGTTGTTTACCAGCACAGACATGCCTGTCATTTGCGTTGTCAGCTGCCACCAGGTTTGATTTGAGCTGACAATGTCAAAGCGAGGGTAAAATTGCTTGTTGAATGCAAGCGTGCTGTTTGCGGACGTGTCGTTGCTTACTCCGTCAAAGGTCGAAATGCTGTCCCCCAGCACCGAAAGGCGCAGGGCCTGCTTGGCATATTGATGTGTGTAAAGCGCAAGGGGCACCGATGCAGCGCTGCCATCCGTCACCGACGTTGCATTTTGCTGTGCAAAAATTGTTACCTCAACAGTGTCGTTTGTGTCAAAAAAGGCAATTTGCTGTCCACGTCCAACCCAAACGACAACAGCTGACAAATCCACAGAAACAACGCCCTTATCCACCGTGTAGTTGCCATCAAGCGTGATGGTGGCCTTGGTGGCATTGGCAAAGTCATCCGTGTCAAAGGTGTAAAGGCTAAGCGTTTGTCCGTCCTGCACGCTGTTGGATGCAAAGCACAGCTTGGTCAATCGCTTGGCTTCAAGCGCAGTGCCGTCAGCAAGCACGTAGGGAGACTTTTGCATATCCAACGTGCCACAAGACGCAAGGTCAAATTGCTGCTCTACGGCAACATCCTGCCGTAAAGCCGCAGGGGTGTAAGCAGGCTTTTCGTCACAGCCACACAAGGATAGGCAGGGCAAAGCAACAAGCAGCAATGCAATGGCTACACAAGCAAGTTTTTTCATATCTTCTCCTACAAAAAGTGGAGGGGTTGCCCCTCCACAAACGTCATTTATTTTTCAAAAATACAGCCCAGTAAGGCAAAGCAACAAAGCCCATGCCACCAATCATGTTGCCAAGGGTAGCAGCAAGCATGTTGTTTACAAGCACGCCACTTGCCGTCATGGTGCTTGCAACGCCGTATTTTGCGCTGGCAAATATTCCTGCCGAAAAGTAGTACATGTTTGCAACGCAGTGCTCGTAGCCAAGCACTACAAATGCAAAAATGGGTAGATACAATCCCAGTATTTTGGATGCAGGTGTTTTGCCTGCCATTGATGCCCACACGGCAATGCAAACAAGTATGTTGCACAGTATGCCACGGATAACAACTTCGCCAAAGCTCATTGCACTTTTGCTGTTGGCAATTGCAACCGTCATGTCAACTGCGGCAGAGCTCAAGTTTCCGCTGTACACAACAAGCAGTGCCACCACAACCGAGCCAACAATGTTGCCTAAATAAGTAAATGCAAGGTTTTTAAGCATTCCCTTTGCCGAAATGTCCTTGCTCAAAACAGGCGCAAACAGCAAGCAGTTGCCGGTAAACAGCTCGCTACCGCACAACACAACAAGTATAAGCCCCATGGGGAAGACAAGTCCCTTGATGATGGCAGATTCCACACCCGTTTTGTGACAGCTTGCCGAAATGGCAATCATGCCGCCTAAGCTAATAAACATACCTGCCATTATGCCAAGAAGTAGTGTTTTCCACCAAGGCTGAGCCGTTTTGCCCTTTGCAACGGCAATGTAAGACAAAGCAATTTCTTTTGGAGAGTTCATTTGTTCACCTTCCTAAATTAATAGATATTAATTATATCACATATTTGCAATTAAATAAAGAGGCTTGTACAACATTTTGCAAAAAATAATTATTAAAAACGTTTGCCAATTTAGTCAATTAGTGGTAAAATAGTATGGCTCGTAGTGGGCACCCTTGCCACAAGGTTGTTTTTTGTGGCCGAAATAAGACCAAAAGGAGGAATAAACAATGAACAATTACGAACTTTTGTACATTATCGACAATGACCTTGCAGAAGAAGCTAAGGAAGCGTTGATTGCAAAGCTCAACGGTGTTGTTACAGACAATGGTGGTTCGGTAGAAACAGTAGACAAGTGGGGTACCAAAAAGCTTGCATACCCAATCAACTACAAAACCGAAGGTTACTACGTTCTTGTAAACTTCAGCGCACCGGCAACATTGCCAAGCGAGTTGGAGCGTGTTATGAGAATTACCGATGGCGTTGTACGTTTTATGGTAGTAGTAAAGTAATTACCGGAGGAAAGTATGAACAAAGTATTTTTGATTGGCAACCTAACAGCCGATCCGGTAGGATCCACGTTTGATTCCGGCAATACAAATTGTCGCTTTTCTATTGCAGTAAACCGTTTCAGTCGTGGTACCGAGGGCAACGCAGTAGATTTTATCAACATCGTAGCATGGAACCAATTAGCAACCAACTGCACCAAGTACCTTGTAAAGGGCAGCAAAGTAGCAGTAGTAGGTAGCATTGTAACAGGCAGTTACGAGCGTGACGGCGTAAAGCGCACCACGTTTGATATCCGTGCCGACCAAGTAGAGTTTTTGTCCCGTCCAGAGGGCGCAACTCAACAAGGCCAAGCAGCTTCCCATCGAGAGTCCATCGACACCTTGCAAGAGGTTTCCGGTGGTGTGGAAGATGACATGCCTTTCTAATTAAACAAGGAGATTAAGATAATGGAAAACAGAGAATTCAAAAAGCCAGCAAGAAGACCATCTCGTCGTAAGGTTTGCAGTTTTTGTTTGGAAAAGTCCAAGGGAATTGACTACAAGGACGTAGCAAAGCTTCACAAGTACTTGACCGAAAAGGGCAAGATTTTGCCAAGCCGTATGACAGGCACCTGCGCAAAGCACCAACGTGAGCTTGCAGTAGCAATCAAGCGCGCACGTCAAATGGCTCTAATCCCATACGTTGCTGACTAATTACACAACCAAAAACAAAAGACCACCAATATTGGTGGTCTTTTTTTGTTGGTCAGTATTCTGTTTTTCCCAAAAGAAAATCGGTACTTACTTCAAACAGATTGGCAAGTGCTAGCAGCATGTCAAAGGAACACTCTCTTTGACCGTTTTCCCAATATGAAATTAGCCTTGTAGATATATTAAGGCTTTTCGCAAGTTGTGCACGGGACAACCCTAGTTCTGTTCGTAACAAATATAATCTTTTACTAAATAAATTTTTCATAAATATATAATAGAACAAAACGTTCCAAAAAAGTTGACACGGAACAAAATGTTCCGTATAATGTAGATATTCTAGATTTTATTTATCTAGAAAATTTAAATCGTATGTTTAAGGAGAAATTGGAATGAAGAAATGGTTGTTGTTCGTTTTGGTGATAGTAATGATGTTTTGCCTTGTAGGATGTGGAGAAATGGCTTGGCCTGATGGAAGATTGGCCAGCATGATTCCACAAATAGAAGGTGCTAAAGGGGAAGTAAGTTATCAAGATATAGATAACCTTGATATTCAGTTGGAAGACATAAGTGAAAGTCAATATTTAAACTATATTGAAGAGTGTAAAAGTAGTGGCTTTAATATAGAGATAAATGATAAAGGTAGTTCTTTTTCAGCATTTAACAAGGATGGATATAAAATTGAAATTACATACTTTTCAGATGGGGAAATGTGGATTTGGGTGGATGCTCCTATGACTATGTCCAACTTTGATTGGCCTGATAGTGCCATAGCAAAATTGTTGCCTGAGCCCGACTCAAATTATGGCAATATCCTATGGGAAAACGAAGGTGGTTTTGTAATTTATGTTGGTAATATAACTAAAGAAGAGTACAAAAATTATGTAAACGACGTATATGCACGTGGGTTTACGGTGGATTATGAAAGGGGCGAAAACTATTTTTATGCAGACAAC
>JAFVXX010000156.1 GCA_017500905.1 Clostridia bacterium | reverse complement strand
TGGTATCATCCACAAAAAGGCTTTTGTGCTTGCCGAAGGCGACGCTGCAAGACGAGATGACGTGCTGTATCTTGCCGAAATCCCACTGTTGTAATTTGCACAAGGACGCTTTGTGGACTCCGTGCTGTTGGAGAAAGTAATGAAAACAAAGACTAAATACATATTGTCGTTGGTTGTAAAGCTTGCCGTTTTTGCCGTGGTGGTAGTGGGGCTTGCCGATTCGTTTTGTGGCAACTCCTTTGCGGGTCCGGGCAAAA
The DNA here is from genome assembly GCA_017500905.1 of Clostridia bacterium. Classification (GTDB taxonomy): domain Bacteria; phylum Bacillota; class Clostridia; order Christensenellales; family CAG-314; genus RGIG5495. Next base: position 8,767 of record JAFVXX010000156.1, on the reverse strand, counting down.
CCTTGCTGTACTACACCAACCAAAGCAACATCTTGATTGCCGCAATTTGTTTAGCGTTTGCATTGTGGCAAATATTTGGCAAAAAATCCTTGCCTAACTGGTGCTACGTGGTAAAATACGCAGGCACCGTTGCGATAACCATCACCTTTTTGGTGTTTTGGTTGTTTTTGGCACCCTTTATGAAGGGAAATCCACATCTGTTTGCGCTAAACAGCATCTGCTTGCACCTTGTTTCGCCATTGCTTGCCATTGCCGACTTTGTGCTGTTTGATTGCAACTGGCTTTCGGGCAAAAAGACGGTGTGGTGGACGTTGGTTTTTCCGTGCTACTACTTTGCCTTTGCCATCATTTGCTCGTGCTGTGGCGTAACCTTTGACCAAAACGGCGCCGTAATGCCCTATTTCTTTTTGGATTTTTACACCTATGGCTGGTTTACGGTGGATTTCCAAACACCACAGCTGGGTGTAGCCTACTGGCTTGTTGCCATACTTGGCTTTGTGCTGGGCGTTGGATGGCTGTACCTAAAGGTCAAACGTTGGCGCAACAAGCAGGACATGATGTAACAACAAAATTACGAAATTGCAGGGGCGACCAGTGGTTGTCCCTAAGTTTTAGATATGGAAAAATTACCAAGCAGAAAACTAAATAGATTGGCAGATTTCGACTACAGCTTGCCCGGGACGTATTTTGTAACAATTTGTGCCAAAGAAAGGAAAAACATGTTTTGGCAAACGGAATTTTTTGCAGATTTTTTACACTCAGCAGGTTTTTTTGAGTATGGCTACTGCGTGGATAGTGTAGGGGCGACCATTGGTCGTCCGCAGGGTATCAAGCTATCCAATTGCGGGCAAGCAGTGGAAGAATCATTGTGTAATATATCTGCAAAATACGAAGGGGTGTTTGTCGATTACTATGTCATAATGCCTGACCACATTCATTTGTTGCTGCGTACAGGCACAGACAAAAACGGACGACCACTGGTCGCCCCTACGTTGTCTAGGATAGTAAAGCAGTTTAAGGGCAGCGTGACTAAGCGAGTAGGAGTATCAATTTGGCAAAAATTGTTTTTTGACCACGTTGTGCGTAACGAGCAGGACTATTTAGAGCACGTAAAATACATATTGGAAAACCCAATTACATGGCGCAACAAGCAGGACATGATGTAACAACAAAATTACGAAATTGTCTAAAAATGTCGTTGAAGTATGTCAACGGCATTATTTTTGCAAAAAAGCTTAAAAATAAAAAAAATAGGTATTGTATGATGTTTTTGTGTATGATATAATACAATTACAAAAAGGCACACTTTTGGTGCCAATCTAATACGAACAAGGAGAATTACGCATGAAAAAACTATTGTCACTGCTCATTGTGCTTGTGATGGTAATTGCCCTGTTGACAGGTTGCGGCGGTCAGGCTGCCACTGGTACCGACCTCGCTAAGTTGATGCTTGCCAATCAAAGACTCAATGCGCAACTTCTCAAAAACGATGGAGACATTTTTCAGTCGGGCGCACAAACGCTTACAACCCTTGCCAATCAAGTAAGGGCAAGCCTGCCTACAGCCAGCAACGCCCCAAGGCTGTTTGCCAGCACTCAAACAGGCTTTGGCACAACCAACAAAACGGGTGGCAAGGTAGTTGTGGATGGCACAGCCTTTACCTGGAGCGACTTTGAGGAAAACAGCAACTCCGTATCCTACATGCAATCCTATGCAGACGGCATCATCACTACTGCCGAGCGTGGTGCCGAAATGATTGATTTGTTTAAGCAAAAGGTTGCAATTGTCGACCAATGGGTACGTGTTGGTGGCTCTCGATTGCTGCTTCATGTGGAGGAAAACTCTGAAACATTGATGGACAGATCCGGAGACCAGGTTGACATTTGCAAGCGTGTCCGTGACAAGCAAGGCAACGACGTTTACGAAATGTACATTGGTAACGACCTTGCTCAAACACGCATGACCTACATAAAGGGCAAGCTGTTGGAGCACTCCATCAAGTTTAGTGCTACCAACGACGTATCAACCATTGTTGCAAATTGCGACAAGGGCTACTGGGAGGTAGGCACCTTTGATTACGTTGCCGACCGTGGCGAGTATGCCGACGTTCCCGATGGCTACAACGTTTCCTTTACCATCATGAAGGACAACCTTGCCTACCACTTTGGTGGGACTGACGGAAGCGAGCCCAACCAGGAGCGAAACGAGGGCTCCATCATTTTGGACATCATCAGCTCGGACAAAAAAACCGACATTATGCACGTGTCCGACTTTGGCGATGACAGCGCAACGTTTAGTCTAAAGTTTTCCGGCTTTGACGGCATTGCCAACGTAACCACCACGGTAGAGGCAGACCAAATTGGCAATGATCCTGCATCTGTCAACCCAAACGACAAGGTGCGCATGTTTACGTACAACGACGGCAGCTTTATTGCCATTTTGGACAACAGCGACGGCGCAGTAATCAATCTTACCAACGGCAACCAAATCAGATCCAACACCAAATACTTGCAAGAAAAGGTGACTGTAGGAGATTTTGCAATTACTTGTACCACCGACGGCTACCTTGGCCACATTGATGTCAGGGTAAGTGGGCAAACCTATCAGCAACGTGTTGCAACCTTGAAGCAATTTTTGCAACAAGTGGGCTTGCAATGCCGTAGAAACATCGATCAAGTGTTTGACGCAGTGCAGGTGGCAGGTGCCGAAAGCAAGTTTGTGCAAAACAACTTTCATTGGAACGGCTACGCAGTTGCCGACCGCAGGGGATTGGACAACGCCCGTGACGTTGTACTTGCTGAGTTTGACGAGTACAACGGGCTTTACCAACAATTTAAGGATGCCCCCGAAGTAAGCAAAAACGCATACAAAAGCAATTTGTCCAACGTGGATTTTGCCCCCGTCACGCTTACATGTAGTGACGTCACCGTTGATAAAGAGTGGGTGACGATATCCTCCGTTTCGTTGCAAACGGAAAGCTCGCCCTTGATTGTTGCAGGACAAAGCTACCAAGTGCGTGCAGGCTTTGTAAAGGCAGACGGCACCGACGGCATTGTGCACGTCAACATCAACAACGGCGCAGCAGTAGAGGCAACGGGCGATTCGGTAAATGTTGGTGTAAATAATCTAAGCTTTGCAGTACCAACGTTGCTGCCGGGCAGCTACCACGTTGTAGTTTACGTTTGTACATCAGATGGCATACGTGTGTCGCAATACGTTCCGGTAAAGATAACCCATGCAACAAATGCCGACGTCACCATTGGCAACGTACAACGCACGGTTGATACTGCAAGCGAGTACGGCACAATCAACTTTCAACTAACCGACGAGGTGCAATTTAGCTTCAGCTTTGACAGCTCGTTGACGTACGACGAATTTTACCAACTAATTGTTGATCAAGTCTACAACGTTTGCACGCTTGACACCACGGTAGAAAAGCTTGTTGACGGCAGCTACCAGGTTGTTCAAAGCACGCAAAAAATTGGCGTTGGCCAGTATCGCATTGCCTACTGGGTAAACAACGGCGAGCACTCCAAGCAGGGCTACGTGCAAATTACAATGTACTAAATTACTTCAACATACAAGACGCTTGCAGCAGCAGGCGTCTTTTTTTGTCTAAATTACTTGTTTTTGTTGAAAATATATTGCATTTGTGGTACAATGATTGTATGTCAAAAACTCCACTCAACGATATGCTTAGCACATATTCTAAATCAACGGCAACTCGCCTGCACATGCCGGGGCACAAGGGCAAGGTGGAAGGCTGGTGCAACGACGTCACCGAGCTGTCCTTTACCGATGACCTTCGCAACCCACAGGGCGTAATTGCAGCGTCGCAGGCGCTGTATGCAAGCAAGGTGGGCGCAAGGTTTTGTCACTACCTTGTCAACGGCAGCACGGCAGGGCTGTTTGCCATGGCAAGCTGCGTAAAAGGCTGCGCCTTGGTAGAAAGCACCTGTCACGTGTCACTTACCAACGGGCTTAGACTGTTTGGCAAGGATTTTGTAGTTGTCGACACCGACGAGCAGGAGGGGGTTAGTCAACCACTTACCTTGCAAAAGCTGCAGCAAAGCGTGCTGGACAATCCCAAGGTGGATGCTGTGTTTGTCACCAGTCCCAACTACTTTGGACAGGTTGCCGACCTAAAGCAAATGCACAAGTGGCTTAAAAAGCGTGGTGTAAGGCTGTTTGTTGATTCGGCGCACGGCGCACACTTTGGCTTTTCGCCGTTGTTGCCACCCAATGCGTGTAATTGGTGCGATGCAACGGTACAATCCACCCACAAAACGCTGGGAGCGTTGACTCAAACGGCAGTGCTGCTTACCAACGACGACAAGCTTAGCAGGCAGCTTAAGGAGGCACTAAACCAAATTACCACAACATCGCCAAGCTTTGTGCTGCTGGCAAGCATCGAGCATGCAATGGACCACCTGTCAAGGCAGGCAAAGGCAAGCTACGCAAGCTTACACAAGGAGGTGGCACGCTTTGTCGCCAACGCAAACAAGGCAGGCTGGCAGGTGTTGGCAAACGACGACTTTACAAGGCTTGTAATTGATTGCCACAGCAAGGGCTACAACGCCAAGGCTGTGTACAAGGCATTGGAACAGCAAGGCGTATTTTGCGAGTTTGCAACCGACAGGTATTTGGTGGCAATTTTGTCGGCATATGACGACGGTATGACTTTGGACGTGCTGTACACGGCACTTACGCAAATACACCGTCCAAAAACGCTTAGCGAGTTTAATTACGTCGAGCGTTGCTTTGAAAACTAACATACGGAGAAACTATGAAAAACTTTATTACAATCGAGGGCTGTGACGGCGTAGGCAAAACCTGGCAAACCAATCTGCTAAAACAATACTGTCTAAAAAACGGCTACGACGTGGTGTTTACTCGTGAGCCGGGCGGCAGCGAAATTGCCGAAAAAATACGCAACATCATTTTGGACGTCAAAAACCAAGGTATGAGTGACCTTTGCGAAGCATTTTTGTACGCATCAGCACGCATACAGCACCTGCACGACATCGTCAAGCCTGCGTTGGAGCAAGGCAAGGTTGTTTTTTGCGATCGCTTTATTCATTCGTCCTACGCTTACCAAGGCTTTGGCCGTGGCATCAATTTGGACACGGTAGTGCATCTAAACGAGCTTGCAATTGGCGAGTACACCCCGCAATACGTAATTTTTTTGGATTTGTCCCCCGAGGAGGCATTCAAGCGCAAGGGTGGTGCCGACAAAAACGACCGTATGGAAAACGTAGATTTTTCCTTCCATCAACGTGTGTACGATGGCTACAAGCACTTTGCCAATGCCAATCCCGACACCTTTGTTTGCATTGACGCATCAGGCACGGTGGAGGAAACTCACAACAAAATTGTTGCCGCATTGAAGCAAAAGGGAATTTTGTAATGAACGTAACATCACAACTACAACAACTGTTTGCAAGTGGCAAGCCGTCGCATGCATACGTCATAGAGTGTCAAAAAAGCGTCGCCAAATCGCTGCTGCTGGATTGCGCCAAGGTGGCAATGTGTCAAAATTACGGCTGCAACAATTGTGTCACCTGCAAAAAAATTAGCCAAGGCAACCACGCCGATTGCATCAGCCTGCCCACCGACACGCAAAAAAACAAGCTGACGGTTGCCGACGTGCAGCTGCTGGTGGAGGAAAGCATCAAGCGTCCAGTAGATAGTGGCAACGTGCGTGTGTTTACCATTGACGCAACCGATTCCGTCACGGGTGTTGGCAGTGCAATTTGGCAAAACAAGCTGCTAAAGACGCTGGAGGAGCCGCTTCCCAACGTGTACATTTTTGTTGCAGTACAAAATGCTCACAGCCTGTTTAATACCGTGCTTAGCCGTTGTCAGGTGCTTACCGAGGGCAGGACGTCGCCAAAGGAGGTTTGCAATCAGCTGGTAGCAGAGGGATTTTTGCCACAATATGCACAGGTTGCAGCAGCATTGGCAACAGACGTTGCACACGCTAAAAAGCTTGTTGCTGACAACAGCTACTTTGACGCCTTCAATTTGGCAATGGATATGCTTAGAGGGATGACGTCCACCAAGACGGCGTTGCCCTACGTATCTGCAATTTGCCAAAACGCAGGTGTACAAGACAAAATACTTGGTATGCTTAGTGTAATTTTGCACCAAAGCGTCACCTATCGTCTACAGCCCGACCTGTGCTTGCTGGTAGATTACGAGCAACAGCTGCTGGACGTATGCGCCAACTACTCCATACAGGCAGCGTTGGTGATTGTAGAAAAGCTAAACCAAACAAACAAGCGCTTGCAAAACGGCGGCAACTTTACCGTCGAAATTGACAAGCTTGCAATAGAAATGTCGGAGGTTAAATACAGATGCCGAATATAGTAGGAATTCAATTTAAGGGTGTTGGCAAGGTGTACTACTTTGATCCCAACAACGTACAATTTTGCAAGGGTGACGGCGCCATCGTCGAAACAGCCCGTGGCATCGAGTACGGTGTAGTAAGTATTGCCAACAGCCAAGTAGATACAGACAAAATAGTGGGCACACTCAAGCCCGTAATACGTAAGGCAACGGCAAAGGACCTTGCTCAATACAACGACAACCTTGCCAAGCGAGAGGGCGCAATGGCAATTGCCAAGGAAAAAATCGAAAAGCACAAGCTGGATATGAAGCTGGTTGATGCCGAATACACCTTTGACGGCACCAAGCTTATTTTTTCCTTTACGTCAGAAAATCGTGTAGACTTTAGAGAGCTTGTCAAGGACCTTGCAAGCCAATTTCACACCCGTATCGAGCTGCGCCAAATTGGCATAAGGGACGAGTGCAAGATGGTAGGTGGCTTGGGACCATGTGGTCGCCCATGCTGCTGCAACAGCTTTTCGTGCGATTGCCGTGTAACCATCAAGATGGCAAAAAACCAAGGCCTGTCGCTCAACCCAACCAAGATATCCGGCCTTTGTGGCAGACTTATGTGCTGCCTAAAGTACGAGGACGAGTACTACGCTGAAACACTCAAAATAATGCCAAAGGTAGGCTCGGAGGTTGAAACAGCCGACGGCACGGTGGTTGTCGAAAGCGTTGATATGCTGCGCCAAACCATCAAGGCACGAGTAAATCTTAAAAACGACGAAACGGAAATACGCCAATACCACGTAAGTCAGCTTGTACAAAAGCAAGCTCAGCCAACTGCGGAAGAGACTGCCTGTGACGAAACGGACGTTGTTGAAGATTGATTTGTTGATACGGAGGGAAAAGCCATGAGTAAAAAGGTACTAATTTTGTCCGGAAGCCCACGCAAAGGTGGCAATTCCGACACGTTGTGCAATCAATTTGCATTGGGCGCAACCGAGGCAGGGCACTCTGTCCAAAAGGTAAACGTAGCGCAAAAGTCCATTGGCTTTTGCCGTGGCTGCTACGCCTGCGAAAGCACGGGCAAGTGTGTAATCAACGACGACATGGGCGAGCTGTTGCAGCAAATTGTAGATGCCGACGTGCTTGTTTTGGCAAGTCCCGTGTACTTTTACTCCATTGACGCACAGCTTAAGGCAGTAATCGACAGGACGGTTGCTCGCTGGTTGGAGGTCAAAAACAAGGAGTTTTACTACATTGTCACTGCAGCCGACGAGGAGTTGGAGTCGGCTCAAACAACCATTGCTTGCTTCCGTGGCTATGCCGATTGTGTAGAAGGTGCAGTGGAAAGGGGCATCATCTACGGCATGGGCAACCATCAATTGGGCGAGGTCAAGGGCAAGCCTGCCATGACCGAGGCATACCAAATGGGCAAAAACGTGTAACAACACCCAATCAACATAAATTTTGCAAAAAAAAGGGCCTTGCATTTAGCAAGGTCCTTTTGTTGTGTTGTAATGGTGTGTACTACTTTGATTCGGTTGTTGTTTCCTTGTCGGCAGCAGCTTTGCCTGCAACAACGCCCGACAAAAGTGCCGTGATGTCCAATCCCGTGGATTGCTTTACGCCTTCCATAATTTGGCTTGCGCTTGTCATTACGTCCGTTACAACCTTGGTTGCATTGCCATCGCCGTACATAACAATTTTTGTCTGTTTGCGCCAGTGGTGCAGCAGCGTTTTTGACAACCTCGGGTAGTGCGGCAAGGTACATTTCCAGTACGGATGCTTCGCCCATCTTGCGTTGAGCCTCGGCCTTCTTTTCGATTGCTTCAGCCTCTGCAAGACCTTTTGCACGGATACCCTCTGCCTCTTGCTCCATTGCGTAGCGAAGAGCATCAGCCTCGGCTTTTTTGGCTTCGGCATGTTGCAAAGCCTCGTATTTTTCAGCTTCGGCCTCTCTTTGACGCTTGATAAGCTCGGCCTCTGCTTCCTTGGCAACCTTGTAGTTTAGTGCGTCGGCTTGCTTGCGGATTTCGGCATCAAGACGCTTTTCTTGCAAAGCAATTTCACGCTCGGCAATGTCGGCTTCCTTTTCCTTTTTGGCGATGTCGGCATCAGCCCTTGCAATTTCGATTGTGCGACGTTGATTTTCTTGTTGGATGGAGTATGCAGCGTCAGCATCAGCCTTTTTGGTGTCGGCCTTTACCTTCATTTCTGCTTGTTGAACAGCCAATTCGGCATTTTGCTCGGCAATTTTCTTTTCGGCCTCAACCTTTACAGCGTTGGCTTCCTCCTCGGCGTGAGAGGTTGCAATTGCAATGTCTCTTTGTGCGTTTGCCTTGGCAATTTGTGCGTTTTTACGGATTTGCTCAACGTTGTCGATACCCATGTTTTCGATGGTGCCGGCATTGTCCTTGAAGTTTTGGATGTT
>JAFVXX010000155.1 GCA_017500905.1 Clostridia bacterium | reverse complement strand
GCTTTCCACCAAGCTAAGCCACGTTTCGGCCGATGCCAACGGCGTCACCGTCAATTACTACTACTTTGCCGATGACAACCCCCAAAACACCTTGGCAACAGCCGTAGGCATGGTAAAGTTTTTGTCGAAAAACGTGGCAAGCTACCCCTACAACCAGCTAAGCGTAGTGGAAGCTGACTTTTGCTTTGGCGGCATGGAGTACGGCAACTTGGTGATGGTTGCAAGTGGTTCAAGCGACTACCTCACAGCAACAGCGCACGAGGTGGCGCACCAATGGTTTTACGGCGTTGTGGGCAACAATCAGGTGCAGCACGCCTAGATGGACGAGGGGCTGTGCGAGTTTGTCACCCTTTTGTACATGGATAAGCACCAAAATCAGCCCCTTGCCACAGCCATCAAGCAGCTGTACAAAAGCTACGTCACCTACGTGGATGTGCTTACCAACTACTACGGTAGGGTAGACGTCTCCTTCAAAAGCTTGGATAAGTACAAAAACGACACAGAGTACGTCTACGTCAACTACGTACGTGGCTGCCTGCTGTTTTACACCGTCTACGACAACGTAGGCGAGGCAAGGTTTTTCAATTCGTTGGCAAGCTACTTTGACCAATGCAAGCTGACGCTGGCAACACCTCAGCAAATGATTGATTGCTTTTGCAAGGCAAGCCGCAAGGACGTGTCCGGTATATTTAGTGCCTTCATCAACGGCAAGGACGTCATTTCCGAGGGCAATCGCTGACGACAAGCAACAAGTGGTGGGATTTGGCGTCCCACCTTTTTGCTATATATATTGTAGGGGAAGGCGCACTCGACTTCCGATTATTTCAACAAAGAGCAAATTCATACCGTAGGGGAGGATTCCATCTCCCCCCCCTGCATCCCCCAAACAAACTATAATCTCAAATTTTTCAACAAATCCCCCCAAAAAAATTGTCAATTTTGTGCAAAGCAATGCTCTAAAACACCTCAAAATTGGCAAAAATGAATATGTAAATATCACTTTTTGCAAATTTTTTTATTTTTTTGCTTAAAAACTGTTGACAAAATCGTTTCGGGGAGAGTATAATATCAACATATTTTTCAACAATTCGTATTTAGTTGAAACCTAGTTAGCCTGAAACTCAATAAATTTGTTATGTATGCTCGAAGTCAAAAGTGTAGTGCTATACTTATTTAGTTTTTTAGGCCAACTGTTTGATTGTCGGGCCATTTTTGTTTTTTAGGGCAAAAATTCCCCAACCTACTCTAAGCAAGCCAAGCGAAGCAATTCGCAGCTTATACAAAATCTCAACAACAATTTTGGAGGTAAAGTTATGAAAAAACTTAGATTAGTTGCTCTTCTCTTAGTAGCTATCATGGTAGTAACAGCGTTGTCCGCATGTGCAGCGTTGGAACGCACCGTCACGGTCTACAACGGCGAGGAAAAAATCGCGGAGGTAATTGTCAAAAAGAACAAAAAGCTTCCTACCGAGTACGAAGGCTGGTTCCTTGACGGCAATCTTTACGCAACGCTCGAGGATTACCAAAAGGCTAACGACGATGATGCCGAAAACGATCCCGAGGCAATCAAGCTTGACGAATTCAAGGTCAAGGAAGATATGGCTGTATACGGAACGTTTATCGAAGACAAGCTTGCAACCGGTACAGGCTACACCTACACCTACGCAATGGACACCTTCCCAACCGTATGGAATCCACTTGTGTACCAAACAGCAACCGACGCAGAAATTTTGGACTATGTATCCGATGGCTTCTACACCTTCGACTACAACGAAACCAAAACCGGTTACCAAATGGTTCCTGCAATGGCAGTTGGCGAGCCTGTTGACGTAACAGCACAATACGCAAACGTAGCTGCAACCGAAACAAGCGAAGCAGTCGACAAGGGTTGGGGCATTGAAGAAGGCGCACAATACCGCGCTTGGAAAATCACAATCCGCAACGACCTAAAGTGGGACGATGGCACACCTATCACAGCTAACGACTTTGTCGAAAGCGTTAAGCGTTTGTTGGATCCAGCAGCGCAAAACTCCCGTGCAGACGACTACACCTACGCTGGCAAATTTGTAATGCACAACGCCGAGCTTTACCTAAAGCAAGGCATGAAGGGCTGGTTCCCAGCAAGCGACGTTAAGTCTACCTACACAGCAGAAGATGATGCAGCGCTTAAGTTTGAGTGGTTTGACAAGGATTCAGATGCAACTGCATTCTTCACCGATTACCTTTCAGGCTACGACTACGATGGCACAAACTGCTTTAGTGGCTTTGGCTCCAGCGAAGAATCTGTTGGTGCAACCTACGCACAACTATCCGCAATGAGCGGCATGACAATTGCCGAAATCAAGGCAAACGAAGAATACGCTACAGCACTTGCTAACCTAATTACATGGTGGGATGAAGGTGCAGAAGGTATCTTTGACTTTACAATTTGCGAACACACATACCCAGAGCTTTCCTTTGACAAGGTTGGTATCAAGGCAGTAAGCGACACCGAAATCGTTTACATTTTGGATCAAGAGCTTAAGGGCTTCTACCTAAAGTACTCTTTGCCAGGCATCCTTGTAAAGACCTCTCTATACGACAGCCTTGCAACAACCAGTGGTGGTGTATATTCCAACAGCTACGGCACAACCGTCGCAACAACTCCATCCTTTGGCGCTTACAAGCTGACTTACTTCCAAAAGAACAAGTCCTTCAAGCTTGAAAAGAACACAGAGTGGTATGGCCACGCAGATCATCCTGATTTGTATCAAACAACAAACGTCAACGTAATCCGTGTTGCAAATGCGGCAACTCGTTTGCAAATGTTCCTTGCAGGTCAACTTGACAGCTACGGCTTGACAGTAAACGACATGGCAGAGTACCAAATGAGTGATTACACCTACTACACAACCGGCGAATCCACCTTCTTCATGGCACTAAATCCAAACCTTGAAGTATTGGAGGAAAAGCAAGAAGCAGCCGGCACAAACATCAACAAGACAATCTTGACCGTAAAGGAATTCCGTCAAGCGCTAAGCTTTGCACTTGACCGTGCTAAGTTTGCTTTGGCTACAAGCCCAACAAACAACCCATCCTTTGCAGCATTCTCCACAACCATCGTTGCAAACCCCGAAACAGGTGAAACCTACCGTGCAACCGAAGAAGCAAAAGACGCAGTTTTGGCATTCTGGGGACTTGCAGACGACGTTGGCGAAGGCAAGCGTTATGCAACCAAGGACGACGCAATTGCTTCCATCACAGGTTACGACCTTGCAGGTGCAAAGACGTTGTTTGACGCAGCATACGACAAGGCTATCGCAGAAGGCTTGATGGATGCAGACGACGTTGTCGAAATCAAGATTGGTTTGCCAAGCGCAACAGCAGCATTCTACACCAAGGGCTACGACTTCCTTGTAAACAACTACACCGAAGCAGTCAAGGGCACCAAGCTTGAGGGCAAGCTAACCTTCAGCAAGGACGACACAATCGGCAACGGCTTTGGCGATGCACTTCGTAACAACCAAGTAGACTTGTTGTTTGGCGTAGGCTTTACAGGCTCGGCTTTGGACCCATACGGCTTGGTAGGCGTATATTCCGGCAACGATGAATCTCTTCGTTACGACAAGGGCACGGATACAACTCAAATCCCAGTAGAAGTAACAGTTGCCGGCCTTGTTGCAGAGCACGAAGGCGCAAAGACCTACACGGCATCTATGGATGCTTGGACCAAGCTTTTGGAAGGTAAGCAAGTTACCGTAGCCGAAGCATCTGATCCTACAAAAACCTATACAGTAAAGGTTGACGCAGAAAACTACGCAGTTAAGCTTCCAATCCTTGCAGCTATCGAAAAGGCCGTTTTGGAACAATACAACATGATTCCAATCATCGACGACTCCAGAGCAAGCTTGAAGGGTCAAAAGTACAACTACTACACCGAGGACTACATCTATGGTGTTGGCCGTGGTGGCATCAAGTACAGGACCTACAACTACAACGACAGCGAATGGGCTGCATACGTAGAAAGCAAGGGCGGCATCCTCAACTACAAATAAGATTAGTTTGCTTAGTGTTTGCAACTAACCATATCTCCATAAGGGGCAGAAATTCTCTGCCCCCTATGGTATGTATATCTACACTTTTACACAAGTGCCTTTTGTAAAGGCATTTGGGCAAAATTGTAACAACCCAAGGAGAAACTTATGTTTAAGTACGTACTAAAAAGAATCGGTCTAATGCTTTTGACCTTTCTCATCATCATTTCAATTTGCTTTGTGCTGATCAGATTGCTTCCCGATGATCCACCCGAAAGCTTTGGTCAAGACTCTGCACTTGTTGAAAACCGTCGTGAGCTGTTGGGGCTAAACGACGCCTTGCCCGTACAATTGTGGAGATTTTACACACGCACGTTGCTTGGTGGTGACTGGGGCATGTCGGAAAAGATGTACTTTGGCCAGGATTGCTGGGACATTTTTGTCGAGTTTTTGCCACCAACGGTGTTGCTCAACGTGTACTCGTTGCTTTTCAGCGTACCCCTTGGCATCATCTTTGGCATAT
>JAFVXX010000154.1 GCA_017500905.1 Clostridia bacterium | reverse complement strand
ATAAACCCATTGAGATTTTGCAGGCAACATTATACCCTCGAGTAACAAAATTGATAGAAGAACATAATCAAAAATATAATAAAATGTAAAATTGGTTAAAAAACATATTTTGGGGAGGGGCAAGGCGACAACGCCTTGCCCCTTTTTTCTTCCCCCTTGACAACCCACCCCACGGGGTTTTTTACCACTACGTTGCAAAAGCACCTTTTAGGTGCTTGTTTTTTTGCATTTAGGTCAAGGCATTTGACAAATTTGCAACAAAGTACTACACTAAAAGCATGAAAACACAAGACGTACTTATTTTGGGAATAGAATCTTCGTGCGACGAAACGGCAGCAGCCGTTGTAAAAAACGGCCGAGAAGTGCTTAGCAACGTTGTTTTGTCGCAAATAGACATCCACAAGCTGTATGGTGGAGTAGTGCCGGAAATTGCCAGTCGCAATCACGTGGAGGCCATCGACAAGGTGGTTGCTCAAGCGCTTTGTGATGCAGGCATTACTCTCGCCGACCTGTCTGCTGTTGCCGTAACCTACGGTGCAGGCTTGGTGGGCGCATTGTTTGTAGGCGTATCCTTTGCCAAGGGGTTGTGCCAAGCAACAGGGTTGCCACTAATTGCCGTCAACCACATCGAGGGGCACATTTGCGCCAACTACATCACCTCGCCAAGTCTCAAGCCACCCTACGTTTGTTTGCTTACAAGTGGCGGGCACACGTCCATTGTGCGTGTAGAGGATTACGACCGTTACGTTGTGCTGTGCTCTACCGTGGACGATGCCGTAGGCGAAGCCTTTGACAAGGTTGCGCGTGTCTTGAGCCTGCCCTATCCCGGTGGCCCTCACATAGACAAGCTTGCCAAAGAGGGCGAGCCTACCTACCAATTCCACTCGGTAGCACTTGCCAATGGACACTTTAGCTACAGTGGGCTTAAAACTGCCGTAATCAACGTGGTGCACAACGCCAAGCAAAAGGGCGAGCAAATCAACGTGCCCAACTTGTGCGCAAGCTTTACCAAGGCTGCCATAGACGGCCTTGTCAAGCGTACGCTGGAGGAGCTGGAAAAAAGTGGCCTCAACACCATTGCCATTGCAGGTGGCGTATCGGCCAACAGCTACCTACGTAGCCAAGTAGAGCAATTTACCAACAAGGGCTACAAGGTGTACATGCCCAGCCTTTGGTTGTGTGGCGACAATGCCGCAATGATTGCAAGCCGTGGCTACTACCAGTACCTACAGCAAGATTTTGCCAATTTTACACTTGACGCCGTGCCCACGCTTAAATTGCGTGGCGAGCGTCCAAGCAAAAGTAAGGAGTAAACAATCGCTATGAAACAATCAACCCAATTGCCTGTAACAAGGGTGCAGGCAGACAAAAACAAAGGGCTTACAAGCGCGCAGGTTGCCGAGCGTGTAAAGGCCAAGCAAACCAACTACGTCAAAAAGGTAGTTGGCAAAAGCTATCTTGCAATTTTTACATCCAACTTTTTGACGTTTTTCAACTTTTTAGGCTTGTTGCTGTTTGTGCTTATGCTTGCGTGTGGCAGCTACGAAAACATGCTGTTTGCAGTAATCATACTTGCCAACACTGCAATAGGCATAGTGCAAGAAATTCGCTCCAAGCGCACCATCGAAAAGCTTTCTATCGTGCACGAGCCAACCCTTACGGCAGTGCGAGATGGGGCAGAAGTTACACTCAACGCCAAGGACGTAGTGCTGGATGACGTAGTAATCTACAACGCAGGCAAGCAAATTGTTGCCGACGGCATCGTGATTGACGGCATGGTCGAAGTAAACGAATCCTTGCTTACCGGCGAAAGCATCCCCGTCAAAAAGCACGCAGGCGACACCTTGTACGCAGGCTCGTTTGTTGTTGCAGGCAACTGATACGCACGCACTACAAGCGTAGGCAAGGACAACTACGCCGAGCAGCTTTCTAACCAAGTAAAGCAATTTAAAAAGCCCAATTCACAACTGATGAAGGGCATTACTACAATTATCAAAATTATCAGCTGGATCATATTCCCCATTGGCTTGGGCACCTATTTTACAAGTGGTGGCATAGTAGATGGCAAGCTTGCAACGGGTGTGGCAGCAGTAGATGCGCTAAAGTCGGCTGCTGGCAGTATGATAGGCATGGTGCCAAGTGGCATGGTGTTGCTTTCCAGCGTGGCTTTGGCAGTGTCGGTAATTCGCCTTGCCACCAAAAAGGTGCTTGTGCGAGAGCTGTTTTGCATCGAAACGCTTGCTCGTGTAGACACCCTGTGCTTAGACAAAACGGGCACCATCACCGACGGCACAATGACGGTAGAAAAGGTAATTAAGTTAAACAGCAACTACGACGTAGCCACCCTTGTGTCGGATATGCTTGTTGCAACGGGTGACGCCAACACAACGGCAAATGCACTAAAGGCCTACTTCAACACGCCAAGTGGCAAAAAGGCCACGGCAGTAGTACCGTTTTCGTCTGCACGCAAGTTTAGTGGCGCAACCATTGACGGCACAACTGTGTGCGTAGGCGCAAGCGAGTTTTTGCTAAGCAACGTAGATGCTTCGCTTGCCGGACAACAAGACGATTTGCTTCGTCAAGGCTACCGTGTAGTGGTGGTTGCCGTATCCAACACACCAATCCAAGATGACGTTGCAACCAATTTGACACCCGTTGCTATCGTTGCGCTTCAAGATACAGTGCGCAGTGACGCCAAGGAAATTATTGGTTGGTTTGCATCCAACGACGTAGACGTCAAAATCATTTCGGGCGACAACCCACTTTCCGTTTCGGTAATTGCAGGCAAGGTTGGCGTAAAGGATGCCGACAAATACGTGTCACTGGATGGCATGACGGACGAGCAAGTAGCCGAAATTGCTACACGCTACACCATGTTTGGCCGTGTTTCGCCCGAGCAAAAAGCCGTGCTTGTAAAGGCATTGAAGGCAAACGGAAAAACCGTTGCCATGATGGGCGACGGCGTCAACGACATTTTGGCCATGAAGGAAAGTGACTGTGCCGTAAGCGTAGGCTGTGGTAGCGACCCGGCCAAGACTGTTGCCCAAATTGTACTAACAAACAACCAATTTGCATCCATGCCCAAGATTGTTGCCGAGGGCCGTAGGGTAGTAAACAACGTGCAAAACAGCAGCTCGTTGTTTTTGATGAAAACCTGCATGACGGTGTTTACCTCCGTGCTACTTATGGCAATCAACAAGCCGTACCCCTTCCAACCTCAAAACCTGTACGCAATCGAGTTTTTCATCATTGGCATTTGCTCCTTCCTGTTGGCGCTAAAGCCCAATCACAACATCATTCGTGGCAACTTTGTCAAAAACGTGTTGTCGGCAACCGTGCCAAGTGGGCTTGCAATGTTTTTGTCGGTGGCAATGACCTACGCCTTTGCAAAAGCCATAGGCGTAGATACCAACCAAGCACAGCTTGCCACCGTGGCAATGTTTTCTATGACATTTACAGGGCTGATTGCCTTGTTGATACTTTTGTTCCCCTACGACAAAGCCAACCTTGCCATTGCAGGCGTAGCAACAGTAGGCACCTCGGCGTGCTTTTTGGTGTTCCCTTGGGCGTTGGGACTAATTGCCAAGTGGACGGGCTCTCAGCAAGCCGATCCAATTTTTGTAGCAATCCCCACCGAGACAATTTGGTTTGTGGTAATCAACGTGCTTGCAATGGGCGTAATTATCGTTGCCGGCAAGCTTGTAATGAAAAAACTGCAAAAAAGCAACTAATCAACCATGAAACTACTAATTCCGTCAGCATCAGGGTTAGAAGCCGTCGTCAAGCGTCAGCTGGATAGGCTTGGCTACCCCGACACAAAGGCAAACAACGGCCGTATCGTCGTCAACGATTGCACCTGGCAAGACGTAGCCACGCTAAACTTGTGGTTACGCAGTGGCGAGCGTGTACTAATTTCGGTGGCGTCCTTTGCTTGCGAAAGCTTTGATCAGCTGTACGAAGGCATCCGTGGCATCTTTTGGAAAAGCTACCTTGTGCGGGACAGCCGTGTGACCGTAATCACCAAGACAGTCAAAAGCAAGCTGTTTGCCCACAACGCAATCCAAAGCATAGGCAAAAAGGCAATTGTAGACGCCATGACTCAAGCCTTTGGCGTAACTCCTACCGAAACAGGCGCCGAAACGGTGGTAGAAATTGCCTTGTACGAGGACGTTGCCACCATCAATTTGGATACCACGGGCGTAGGCCTACACAAGCGAGGCTATCGCACGCTAAGCTACAGCGCACCGCTTAAGGAAACAACAGCCTCTGCCATGCTGGATTTGTCAGTGTGGCACGGCGACAAGGTGTTTAGCGATGTCTTTTGTGGCAGTGGCACCTTGCCTATCGAGGCGGCGCTTAAGGCACTAAACGTTGCGCCCGGCTTAAACAGAGATTTTGCCTATCAAAAGTGGGCAGTAGTCCCCGAGGGCACCCACGAAGAAACGGTCGCCCTTGCCCGTGACATGAAAAAGGACCGTCCACTACAAATTTTTGCCAGTGACGTCAGCGAAAAGGCAATTTCCATTGCAAAGTACCATGCGCAAAAGGCAGGCGTAGCTAAGTACATCAACTTTGCCGTTGCCGACGCCAAGGATTTTTACAACGGCGCATCCTACGGCGTCAACATATCCAACCCACCCTACGGCGAGCGATTGGGTGACGAGCAACAAGTGGTCGAAATTGCCAAGTTTATGGGCAAGGCGTACAAAAGGTTGGATAACTGGAACTTCTACTTTTTGACACCTTTTCAAGGCTTTGAGCGTTGTTTTGGCAAAAAGGCCGACAAAAAGCGCAAAATCTACAACGCAGGCATCGAGTGCAGCTTCTACTCCTTCAACGGAGCTAAACCACCAAAAGACAACTGACCAAAGGAGATTTTTCAATGTCAGATTTAAAAAAAATTAGATACACCGACGGCACAACCTACTACGGCAAGACGGACTACAGCAACGGCAAGGATCGTCCCTGTGGCCCCGGCTTGTACTACTATAGAGACAGTGCCAACGTCGTCTTTGCCGAAAAGTTTGTAAACTACCAGCCCCACGGAGTGTTTTTCGAAATCGTTCCCAGCATCGACAGCTTTTCGGTGGGAAGCTACAATCAAGGCAAGCTGCAAGGCGGCCACTTTGTTTGTGAGGGGTTGCTACACTCCGCATGCTACAGCCACTACGACAACAGCCAAAGCAAGGATGGATTTTGCTTTAGGTTTTTCCCCAACGACGACAAGGGCGTGCTTTTTCAGTACAGCCACGGTGTTTTGCTTAATCGTTGCCTAATCATCAGCGGCAGGGGCGTGTACTTTGGCAAGTGCGACAGCGAGTACAACTACCACTCGGTAGGCACCTGCGGCTTTTTGGATTTCAACCCCATTTTTACAGCAAGCGAAATGTTTGGCAGCACCTACTATGCTCGCAACGAGTTTTACTACCAAGACGAGTTTTGTGTGTGGGATTACAACTCCTCCACCTACTTTGGCCAACACAGCGACGGCAAGGCAAACGGTATGGGTGGCTACGTCAAGACGGATGGCGACAAAAGCGTAGGCCAATACGACGAGCATCGCAAGGACGGCTACAACCTGGCAGTTTTTCCAAGTGGAACACACTTTTTGCAAAAGTGGAGCTGTGGCAGTAGACACGGGCTGTCCTTTGAAAACTTCAACAACGATTGCTTTGTAGTGCGCTACTACCAAAACGACGTTCAGTACGGCGAGCTGATCAAGGTGTTGCCCTATTCCTTCAAGGTAGAGTTTTTCAAGGACAACTCTACCCGCACCAAAACGGTAGAGTTTCCAACCTAACCATCCAACAAAAAAAGCTTGTTAATTACAAAACACAAAAAGCCTGCAAGGTACAAATCCTTGCAGGCTTTTTTGTTAGATGCAGTTGCGTTTATTTAGATTTTTGCTTTTTTCGCACCATATAGGTTGTTTTGTCATCTAAAAGTTTGGTGTCAAAACCAAGTTTTTTAAGCAACTCTATCAATTTTTTGCAACCATAGTTTTTGCAATCGAAATCGGGATACTTGTTTTGCATAAGTGTGCCGATTGTGCTAACAAGTACCCAACCATTTTCGTCGTCATGCTCATCGATGATGACGTTGATTGATTTGGTTATTTCCTTTTGATTGGTTAGAGTAGAGTTTGCCTTTGTTTTTGCAGTTCCGTCATCTGCAAGCAAAGAGTTTTCGCCCGAAAGAATATCTATGTACATAAATTTAGAGCAAGCACTTACGAAAGGCTTTGGCGTTTGTTGCTTACCCATACCAATCACTATCTTTCCAGACTCTTTAAGCCTAGCCGCAAGACGAGTAAAGTCGCTGTCGGACGAAACTAGCACAAACCCATCTAACGTACTAGTGTAAAGGATATCCATTGCATCAATTATCATTGCTGAGTCGGTTGCATTTTTGCCCTTTGTGTAGGCATATTGTTGTATAGGATTGATTGAATATTCTAACAAACTGTCCTTCCAATGTTGCATGTCTTGGCTTGTCCAATCGCCATAGATACGTTTGTAAGTAAGGACGCCTTCTTTTGTTGCTTCGTCAAAAATGACTTTCAAATATTTATCGCTGGTGTTGTCAGCGTCAATTAGTATTGCAAATTTTTTGTCGTTCATAAAAACCTCCATGCATATATTATACCCCAACAAAATGTAGATATCAAGCCTTTTTTTAAAAAAGACACTTAGCTGCGTAAGTGTCTAGTCGTATTTAACAAAAATTGGGTTGTAGTTTACAGTTGTGAGGCTTGTTGCACTCGCCGTTGAGATTTTGCTACTGCAAAAGTTGTGATATGATTGCATTGTAAACTTGGCGAAGCCAACCATTACGATGCAAAGCATCTGTAAACTTGCTGCAAGCAATCATAACTGAAAAAAGACACTTACCTGAGTAAGTGTCTTTTTTCTTGGTGGGGAGTACAGGGCTCGAACCTGTGACCCCCTGCTTGTAAGGCAGATGCTCTCCCAACTGAGCTAACTCCCCATATTGGTGACTCCTAGGGGAATCGAACCCCTGTTACCGCCGTGAAAGGGCGATGTCTTGACCGCTTGACCAAGGAGCCAAAATTGGTAGCGGCGGTCGGATTCGAACCAACGACCTGCCGGGTATGAACCGGCCGCTATAGGCCAACTAAGCTACGCCGCCATATTTACGGACGTATCTGTCGTCCGCCAAACTGCTGTTTAGCCTACTTATTGTATCAAATAAATATACGCTTGTCAACAAAATTGCAACAGCATTTTTCCAAAAATTTACTATTTTTTTAACTTTTTTAACAAAATTAGTCTTCGATACGGCTAATTACCACAATTTTGGTGGTGTTTTCGTCGATATCATCAATATTGTAGAAATCGGTTGCGTACACAATGTGGCTTTTGTCAAACAGCATGGTAAACTCCTCTACGGGTGCAATGTCAATCGTGCCACCTTGGCTGTAGTGGATGGGCACAACAATTTGTGGAGCAATTTGGTCTACGTACCACTTTGCTTGCTTGGCATCAATGGTGTAATTGCCACCAATAGGGATGATAAGCACGTTGGTGCCTTGCAATTTGTCGGCAATTTGTGTACTAACCTCGCCAAGGTCGCCAAGATGCGCAACACGCAAAGCATCAATGCCAAAGGTAAACACAAGGTTGCCCCCACGCAAAGCGCCCTGTTTGTCGTCGTGCCAGGTTTGAAACGCCGTAATGCTTACGTCATCCAGCACGGCGTTGCCTGCGCAATCCAACACAGCTGGGATGTTGCCAAGGGCCTCTACGCAATTGTGGTCGGCGTGACCGTGGCTGATTGTTGCAAGGTCGCAAGTAAGCCTTGGCATGGGGTATCCCACCAAGCCTTCGTCATACGGGTCGCAAATGATTGTTGTACCAATTTCACTGATAAGTCGTACAGAAGCGTGACCAAGATACTGTAGTTTCATAAAAATCTCCCAAAAGCCTTTTTTTGAGTATAAAAACAATTTTCAAATTTGTCAACAAATTGACGGCAAACTTAGGCAAATTGACAAAATTTGCCAATTGCTATAACAAAAAAATATATCAAAATTTCTCTTTTGCCAAAACAGGTTGCATTTTTTTTAGTTTTTTGATATAATAAAAGACACCACAAATTTGATTTAGTTTGTGCAAAGGAGAATCCTATGAAAGCTTGGACACTTGTTGGTCCCAAACAACTTAATCTAATCACGCAGGAGCCATCCGTTTTGACAGCCGAAAACAACGTCAAGGTAAAGATGGAGCAAGTGCTGTTTGCCACCACCGAGTACTCTATGTACGAAACGGGCGTAGGCAAAAAGGGCTCGCTTGTCTTAGGCCGCAACGGCGTAGGCGTGGTTTCCGAAACGTACGATGCCAAGGCGCTGCTCAACAAGATGGACCGTGTCGTAATCGAGCCCTACGTTGCATGCAACGCTTGCACCAACTGCAAGGAGCAAAACTACCAGGATTGCGAATCCATGAAGGAGCTGGGCGTCAACGCCGGCGGCTTGCTGCAGGATTTTGTAGATTTGCCGGCATCCATTTTGCACAAATTGCCCGATTCGCTTTCCACCGAGCGCGCATTGTTTGTACCAACGGTTGCAACCTGTCTCAACGTAGTAGATTCGTTGCAAATTACCCCCGGTATGCACGTAGCAGTGTTTGCCTCCACCAAAAGTGGGCTAATTGTTGCGCAATTGCTTTCGCACTACCAAGCATTGCCCGTACTAATCAGCGACAACAACGAAATCATCGAAATTGCCAAGTCGCTAAACGTGTACTACACAATCAACACCAACGATTGCGACGACGTAGCAAGGGAGGTGCAAGTAATCACGGGTACCCGTATGTGCAAAAACGTAGTGTACTTTGCCGACAGCAGCTTCAACATGAGGGAAGTGTACAGCGTTGCCAGCTTCAACGCCAAGGTTTGCTTGGTAGGCTACGGCGCAAAGGAAAGCAAGGTTTCCGTTGCACAAATTGCCAACAAGCATCTAACCATTTTTGGCGTGTACAATGGCTGTGGAAAGTTTCCTCGTGCAATCAATTTGCTGGTTACCGAAAGCATCAACGTCGACTTTATGGTGGGCGAAAAAATTGCCTTTGACAACCTTGGCAATCGTTTGCTAAAGGTGGTCGATGCCGACGAATTTGACGTTCATTACAAAATAGTTGCCATCTAAATAAATTGTGCTTAACAGCCCATAAAATTTAGTTTGCCAAAGCTCCAAAATTTGGAGCTTTTTTAATTTTTTTACCAACACCCCCTGTTGTATAGTTTACAAAACGGCGTATTTGGTGTATATTTATGTAAAAATTATGTAAAATCCATCAAGGAGAGATTGTATGAGAAAAACCAAAATCATTTGTACGCTTGGACCGTCAAGCACCACCTACGAGCAAATCAAGGCAATGGCATTGGCCGGCATGAACGTAGCTCGCATCAATATGAGTCATGGCACCTACGAGCAACATCTGGAGCGTATCAACAACGTCAAGCGTGTTCGTGACGACCTCGACATTCCACTGCCTGTGCTGATCGACCTCAAGGGCCCCGAGGTGCGCATTGGTACCTTTGAAAACGGCAAAATTGAGGTTACGGCAGGCATGCCCTTTGTGTTTACCTCCAAGGAAGTTGTGGGCGATAGCACACACGTATCCCTCACCTACAAGCATCTGTATAAGGATGTCAAAATTGGCGACAACCTGTTACTAAACGATGGGCTGCTTACCTTTGTAATTGAGGATATCAAGGAGGGCGAAATCCACACAGTAGCGCAAAACGACGGCACGTTGTCCGATCGCAAAAGCGTGTTTGCCCCCAACTGCAAGCTAAATTTGCCTTTTTTGACCGATACCGACAAAAAGGATTTGGATTTTGCCGTATCAGTCAATGCTGAAATTATTGCAGCAAGCTTTGTTCAGGACGGTGAATGTGTTCAACAAATCCGAGATTACCTTGCAAGTCAAGGTTGCCGTGACATGGTAATCATCAGCAAAATCGAAAGCCAAATGGGTATAAACAACATTGACGACATCATTGAAAAAAGCGATGGCATTATGGTTGCCCGTGGTGACCTTGGTGTCGAAGTTCCATATGAGCGCTTGCCTGCAATCCAAAAGATGCTAATCACCAAAAGCCGCACCAGAGGCAAGTTTGCAGTTACGGCAACCGAAATGCTGGAGTCTATGATAAGCAAGCTTCGTCCCACCCGTGCCGAAATTGTCGACGTAGCCAGCGCCGTAACGGATGGCAGCAGCTGTGTAATGCTTTCTGCCGAAAGCGCAGTAGGCATCAACCCTCCAAACACCATTGCAACTATGGCAAAAATTGCTGTGGAGGCAGAAAAAAACATCGACTTTAAGGATAGCTACATGAGCAGCAAGGTGGAAATGCTAAGCAACACAGACGCCATCTCGCACGCAACCGTATCGGCATCCTTTGCCATCAATGCCAAGGCGATTGTAGTATATACGGCAAGTGGCCTGTCTGCGCGCATGGTATCTCGCTTCCGTCCCGTATCCCCCATCATTGCATTCACTCAAAACAAGCGTGTTTATCATCAGCTTGCAACCAGCTGGGGCGTAACCCCAATGATGTGCTGCACCTTCTACAACACCGACGTAATGTTTTTGCATGCCGAGTCCACGGTAGTCAACCTTGGCGTAGCCGAAAAGGGCGACAACATCGTCATTACAGCAGGTGTACCACTTGGCAAAAAGATGGGAACCAACCTCATCAAGGTAGAGGAAATCAAGCGTGACAAGGACGACATGTAAGGCACAACAAGTAAATTAATTTCAAACAAAAAAAGAGCAAACACGCAAGACTAAAAATCTTGTGTGTCTGCTCTTTTTGTATTAGTGATGCTTCTGCTGCTCAAGCAAATTGCAAATTTTGTTTACGTCCCCTGCGCCCAGTATCAGTACAACGTCCCCCTGTCTTGCCGTGCTTGTAAGCCAGCTTGCCGCCTCATGCAGCGAGGCAAGGTGCTTTTTGTGCGCAACGCCCACAACGTCATCTAACAGCCTTTGCGAAGTAACCCCATCAATGGGCTGCTCCCGTGCGGCAAAGACGGGCAACGTTGCAACAACGTCTGCCCCCTCAAAGCAGGTGGCAAATTGTCTCCACAACGCTTGAGTGCGAGTGTAGGTGTGTGGCTGAAAAACAACCAGCACCCTTCCTCCTGTGCAGTTGTCTTTTGCAGTGGCAATGCTACCTCTAATTTCGGTGGGATGATGTGCGTAATCCTCTACGATGGAAATCCCACCTATAATATGCTGCTTGTATCGTCTACCCACCCCTGCAAAGCTGGGCAAATGCTTGCAAGCCAACGCAACGTCCACGCCCAGGCAGTCCAGCACGGCAAGGGCTGCCGTAGCGTTGTCGAGGTTATGCTTGCCCAAAAGTGCTATGCAAGTGGGGTAGCATTGCCAACCCTTGCAAAACTCAAAGGTGTAGCCGTCAGCAGTTGCAACAACGTTTTGATGACGGTAGTAGGAGTCTTGACCACCAAAGGTGACGTAGTTTTTGCCTTGTAGCATCCAACGTGGCAAACTGTCGTGTGCAACAAGCAATCCCTTAGGTGGCAGCTTGGCAAAAAACCTTTCAAACACACGCTCAACGTGATTGAGGTCGGTAAAGCAATCGGGATGGTCGTACTCTACGTTAAGCGCAACGGTAACTGTAGGAAACAGGCTCAAAAAGCTGTTTTTGTATTCGCAGGCTTCGGCAACCACCAAGCCCTTGCCGTGGGTGTAGTTGCTGTTGTTGTCGCTGGCAAACCCACCAACAAACGCCGAGTGGCACACGCCCAATGCCCGCAAAAGGTAATCAATCATTGCCGTGACGGTGGTTTTTCCGTGAGTGCCACACACTGCAACACGATGGGTAAATCCATTAAAAATTTCGCCCAAAAGCTGTTCTCGTGAAACAACGGGTATGCCCAAAGCGTGCGCTCTGCACACCTCGGCGTTGCTTGCATCAATTGCCTGACTGCGCACAACCAATTGCGTTGTCAAAGACACGTTGCTTGCGTCGTGTCCACAAAACAGCCTTGCACCAAGGCTTGCCAAGTGAGCGCAGGCGTCAGGGTT
>JAFVXX010000016.1 GCA_017500905.1 Clostridia bacterium | reverse complement strand
TTGTGTAAAGGGAGGTGGCACGCCTGCGTGACGGAGGGATTGTCCCAAAGCAACCAACCACCACCCCTCAAATCGTAGGGAACGACCATTGCTCGTCCGTAAATCTCCCATTGCCCATATTTACGGGTGTAAAAACTATCTATTTCCCCAACAAAAAAGGCTGTGGACAATTTGTCCACAGCCTGCTTTTATGCAATTTTTGCGTCGTGCTTATGCAGCAGGTTTAAGGGATTGTATTTCGCCCTTAAGCAGCTTTTCGCCAATAAATCTTGCAATAGCGCTTGGTGCAACGTTGCTGGAAGATAGCAACATGGAGTGTAGTGCCGTTTCGTAACTAATCACTTCGCCACCTTGGAAGTTTGGCACGGAGGAGTTGATTGTGCTACTTAGTTCCGACTTGTAAACGGTAAATTCTTCGGCAAAGTGTGTTTCGTCGTACAACGACAAAGCCGTCAAAGCAGTCATCACTTTCCAGCAGGATGCCGTTGTAATTGCAGCGTCGCCGTTGTGGGTAAAGTTTACTACGGTCGACTCTGCGCCCCACCAATCGTAGCCGTTGTCGGGAGCGTTTTCCTTAGGAAGCACAACGCCTGCAGCGGCAAAGCAAACAAGCTCGGCCTCCAAAGCAGTGGTGTCTTGCTTGTTATATTTGGCCTTTAGTATTTCTATCACTTTCGCAGCGGCTTTGTAACGGTTGTTTTCGGTTGTATCCGCAGCATTCATTACCGTTGCAACAACAATTACGCTATCATCCGGGCCTTTAACAGCAATCAACGTATTAGCGATTGGGTATGGACGGGATGAAGTAGTGCCACTAAGCGAGCCACCCTTTACGCCAACAATTTGGTCAAGAGGGATGTATTCAAGTGTCATGTCGGATACGTTTCGGTTAGTGATGTTTACGTCTTTTGTCGTGCCTGTGCTGTCCTTGTAGGTAGCAGCTTGCTCCATCTTGCCCCAAATGCTTGCAACGGCAGGGGTTTTCATTGCGGCAATGCCCATGCGTACTAAGTCGTTACAGCCAATTACGTTGGATACGCCAACAGCGCTTGTAATGTCGCTTTTTACGGTGATACCAATTTCGGCTGCCTTAATTTCCATTTCGTCAAAGAATGCATTTTTTGCAGCGCTTGGGCTAACAGCAACGCCGTCGTACTCTACTTCGTTGTGGATGTGGTTTTCTTGCAAAATTACAAAGTGGAAGTAGCTTGTGGAGCCACCAACGACAACGCAGTAAATTTCGCCAACAAAGTAGTTAGGCTTGGTGTAATCGGTTTTTTCGTATTGCATTTGACCAAACAAAATGGTAGAAAGCATTTGGTCCATATCTGCAACGTTTGCAAAGTTTGTCAACACTGGGTAAGCGCCTGCAGCCTTTGCGTCGGTCTTTGTGGATACGTCGTCGCTGTAGAAAAAGTTGATGTACTCAAGCGAAATATCTTCGGTGTCGTTTTTGGTAAAGGTAGCCATCTTTATTGGATTAGCAGCAGTACCCTTCAAGCAAACCAGCTTCCATTGGTTGTTTCCGTTCAAAAATGCTACCAATTCGTCTTGATTGGTGATTGTAGTAACACAGGAGTTTTCGGAGATTTCCAAATCGGTGGACGTGCCAACAACGTACTCGTCTTTTGCTTCGGGGTTGGTAGCAATGTCTTTGCCACGGTAAATAAACAAAATTTGTCCTTTGCCACCACCAACGGTAGCCGTACCAACAGATACCGATACAGGCACTTCAATTACTTGGCCAATTTCAAATGGGCCGGATGGCTCACGGGAGGTACCTGCAACGCAAGACGTTTCTACGTTGTCGATAGCGTCCGCTACAACTTGCTTACGGATACCGCAAATTTGGTCGGAGAACAAATCCTTAATTACTACGTAAACGTAACCGCCGTTGTATGTACTGGTGTAGCAAATTACAACGCCACGAACGGTTGTTTTTGCCATTCTGTCCGTTACAAGCATTGCTTCGGCAACGGATTTTACGCCCTCTGGTAGGTTGCATCTTGTACAAACGCCACCTTCGTAGTTGTGTGCGCCAAATGCGGCAACTTCTACACTGGCAACTTCCTTTTTGTCGGAGTCAAACTTTTTGTGACACTCGCTGCACTCGTAGTAAGCAATTGTACCTGCATTGAAGCAACCTGCCTCACTGCCTGCAATTAGCGTGCCGTATTCGTGGTCTACGCAACTGACAACGGTTGTTTCAACCGAAGCCTTGTTTTCGTCAAACAAGCCTTGGCAAACACTGCATTGGTAGTAAGCAATGCTGCCCTCTGTTGTGCAAGTAGGATCTACAGCCTCTATCAATGTGCCGTATTCGTGGTCTTTCTTTGCAATTGAAATGTCGGCAATTGGTTTCAGGTTTTGGTCAAACGTTTCGTTGCATGTGGTGCACTTGTAGTGACCAACCGTACCCTCTGTTGTACAGGTAGGGTCTACTTGCGCAATAAAGCTGGAGTATGTGTGGGTGTGAGGAGGCGGATCCTTTTCGCCACAGCCAACAAGCACAAACACTGTGCTAAAAGCAAGAATCAAAGCTAAAACAACAGCCAGTATTCTTTTCATAGTATATTTTCCTCCCTAATAAAAATTTTTTTGGGTACAACAAGTATAACGCAATTTTATTGAAAAATCAATACCAAATTGAATTTTTGTCGCAAAACTTTTTTGTACTAAAGCATATGTAAAGGCGGTTAATAGTGTGCGTTGATATTTTAGCAAAGGTAAATTGTTTTTTAAGTTAGTATTGAAACACTTTGATATCTGTGTTATAATATAAAAAAGGGGGGGGTGTTTTATATGGACGTTACCAACTTTACACAGCAGGAGCAACAAGTTTACAGTTACTACCATCAACAGGGCGCTACCGTGCAACAAACCTACAACAAACTTTGCAATGCGTGGTGGATGGCAAACAACTCCGGCTTTTGCGACAGCATGGCAGGTAGGCTTATGGCGGGCGAAAGCAGTGCAATGATTGACGAGTGGGAATACGCCTGCAAACACAAATACACAATAGGCAACCTTTGTCAAAAGTTGAAGGAGCAATTATGAAAAACTGCTACCAAATTGTAGATACTGACAACGGCAACGAAATTTTTACCAAAAGCGGATTAAATCTGTTGCCCTTTACCCCTACGCCACAGCAGGAAAAAATCATCTTGCAACAAGCAAAGGGCGTGTATATTCAACATTACAACTACTATTACAGCGACAATGACGTGGAGGAAAGCGTATCGGAAACAACCTCTACCGTTGACGCCGATTATATTGTGCATCAAGGCAACCTTGTAGGCTTGTTTATGCAAACTGCCGGCAAAAACTTCAACGCCGATTTTATACTAAGCCGTTATCAGAAAGTTTTTCCGTCCGCAACGCTGTACGAAAGCCGTTTCAATTACGGCACTACTCGTTTAGGAATAGACAAGTTTACCTTGGTCGAGCCCAACACAATAGAGTACGTACAGCCCGATACTTCCCATTTGCAACAGTATCGTGAAGTAGCAGTAAAGGACGTTGGCACCTATTACGTTCAGGTGGATTTTTCGCTAACGCAATTTTTGCAGTATTTGGTAAAACAAATTACGGGCGAAGATATGCTAGACGGATACGCGCGTTTTACTAGGGATAGGTGGCACTATAATCAAAGTAACAGCCAAAGCAAGGTTAGTTGGCTAAACAGCCACAAAGATGGTGAAACGGAGTTTATCGTGCAAACGCCAACTGCGGTACAACAGTACGTCAATTACTCTATACGCCCCACAATTTGCGATACTCTTTTGCGTAACTACGCCCATTACGGCAACGTCTACCTAAAAGGCAAAGGAAAACTTGCCTAACGTTACATTTTGTATACAATCATCTCAACACCGTAGGGGCAATTTGCTATCCACCCTTTGTTTTGCCTAATAATTAAATTCTATTTAGTAGAGGGTAACTTTTATATTCTCCCGTAACCTCCCTCTTTAGGGAGGGGGATCACCTACTGTGGTGAGAGTTTTTCTTTCAAAAAGATTTAATTCTATCAAATCGTAGAGGTAAGTTGTTATCCATCTACCTACCACAACTAACCTCAACCCCGCAAACCGTAGGGGCGACCATTGGTCGTCTGTAAAAAAAGGGCAGGTCAACTGACCTGCCTTTTTTAATACTCTGTTTTTCCCAAAAGGTAATCCGTGCTTACGCCAAAAATGTCTGCGATAGCCATAAGCATATCAAAGCTACACTCTCTTTCGCCATTTTCCCAATAGGAAATCAATCGCACAGAAACACTAAGCATTTCTGCAAGCCTCGCTCGGGTTAATCCCGATTCTATTCTCAATGTAGACAATCTTTTATGGAACATGTTTTTCATAATAATATTTTAGAACAAATTGTTCCCAAATAGTTGACTTGGAACAAATTGTTCCGTATAATTATTATATTACAACCTAAGGAGGTATAATTCATGAGTTTCAAAAGAAGAGAAGGTTTAGCCGGTGGAGGAATTACAAAATACGCTGATCAAAATATGCCGGTTTGCCCATTTTGCAAAAGCAGTCATCCGAATTGGCTTACAGATGCATATATCGCTAAGTTTTCGTTGATTTCAGCTAAGTGTATTAATGGTTATAAGTTTCAATGTGAACATTGCGGTGGTGTTTTTGAAATTCAAGGTCACACAGACTTTTGTTTTCAAAACGGTGCGTTTACGTCCGTTAAACTTGTAGATGCGGGAAGGGGGACCTACAATAAATCTAAAATTGGTGTAAATATCACAATTGACGAGCTGAAAAGCATGAGTGTGCAAGAGCAAGAATAAATTTTTGCTTAATATTGAAAGTTCGTTCTACGCAACGGACTTTTTGCTTTCTAATTTTTTATATATGGACAGTGTATGGTGAGCAAAAACTTTTATTGTTTTTCCCAAATGAGCAATTATTTTTTACCGTAGGGGCAGATTCCATATCTGCCCTTTTTGATTTGTACGGCAACGGACGACCAATGGTCGCCCCTACACTATGCTGTTACAAACCTAATCACAGGTATAGGCTTTTCAACTGTCAGTTTTTGATCAACAAGGATTAAATCCTATTCCGTAGGGGAGGGGCTTGCTCCTCCCGTAGCCTCCCTTGTGTAAAGGGAGGTGGCACGCTTGCGTGACGGAGGGATTGTCTACCGACAACAAGGCTTGCAATCTGCAATCGTAGGGGCGACCATTGGTCGTCCGTAAAAAAAGGCAGGTCAACCGACCTGCCTTTTTTCTTTTATATATATTATTGTTACAAAACGCTGTTCTTCAACACCTTTGCAAGCTCTACAAATTGGCCAACGCTCAACGCCTCGCCACGTATGGTTGCAGGCAATCCCATTTGTTGCAAAATGCCTTCTGCAACCTCACGGGTCAACTTAAATGCATTCATCAAATTGTTTACCAAGGTTTTTCTGCGCATTGCAAAGCTGTTTTTTACTGTTTTTCTAAAAAATGCGCTGTCCTCAATGTCAAATTTGTTACGCCTAAACACAACGTTTACAACTGCGCTATCTACGTTGGGAGCAGGGTAAAACAACTCTCTGCCCAACACTTGCAGTATCTCCACGTCGGCAACGGCTTGTACGGCAACGGTAATTGCGCCGTAATCCTTGCAGTTGTGGTCGCTATTAAGACGCTCGGCAACCTCCTTTTGGATGGTAAGCGTAAGGCTTTGTACAAGATTGCTTTCTTCCACAAATCTCATGATAAGCGGTGTGGTGATGTAGTAAGGTATGTTTGCTACCACCTTAAAGGGTTTGTTGCCCACAAGGTCGTGCAGCTGTTCCATGCTGTACCTCATCACGTCGCCCATCACAACCTGCACGTTGTTGCAGTCGGCAAGGGTGATATCCAGTATTTTTTTCAAATTTTTGTCAATTTCAAAGGCGATTACTTGCTTTGCCACCTTGGATAACGCACGAGTAAGCGTGCCTGCGCCGGCGCCAATTTCCAACACGACGTCATTTGCCGTGATGCCACTGTCGGCAACCACCGAGGCAAGCAAGGTACTGTCCGTCAAAAAGTTTTGCCCAAATTGCTTGTTAAATCTAAAGTTGTTTTGTTGAAGTATTTGTTTTATATCCATTTTGTTGCTTCTCCCATCCATATTATACACCAACATTTGCCATTTAGCAACACTTTTGTTTGGTCAAAAGCGAAAAGGACACTCTTGCAATTTTGCTTTACAAATTGTATAATATTAAAAATATCAATTTTGCCCAACAAAACGGCCAATACAATTGTTTAATAGTCGTAATTGGGGAATTACAACCAACCAAGGAGAGATTTTGTCGTGAACAAACTAATGCTAAACCTGCTTATTTACAGGGTAAAGCAGGGGGACGAGGATGCGTTTGACAAGCTGTATCAACAAACGCACAAGGGCGTGTTTTCCTACGTGTATTCCATTGTGCAAAACTACCACGTTGCCGAGGATATCACGCAGGATACCTTCATCAAAGTCAAGCTTAACGTGCACAGCTACAGG
>JAFVXX010000153.1 GCA_017500905.1 Clostridia bacterium | reverse complement strand
CAAGCGTCTGTCCTCCATCACCGAGTACAGCGATTTGGGTAGTGGCTTCAAAATTGCCATGAAGGACCTCGAAATCCGTGGTGCAGGCAACATTTTGGGCAGCGAGCAGCACGGCCATATGGTCAAGGTTGGCTACGACATGTACGCAAGGCTGCTCAAGGAGGCAGTTGCCGAGCTTCGTGGCGAAAAGGTAGATTCGCAGCTCAACGTGCAGATGGAGGTGTCGCTGGATGCCTACGCACCACAGGATTACGTTGCGTCCTCCACCGAGCGTATGGATTTTTACCAACAGCTTGCATCTTGCCAAACCGTCAGCCAGCTTCAAGGCCTGCATGACAACCTAATTGCCGTCTACGGCTCAATGCCAAAGCAGGTGGTCAACTTGTTTGTCATCGCCAAGCTCAAGGTGCTGGCAGCACAAGCAGGCGTCAAGTCAGTCACCATCAAAAACGCCACTGCAGCGTTGGAGTTTCAAGGCAAGTCCGACATGATGCGAAAGGAAGTGTTTGACGCCGTCGCCGACCAGGGAAATCGAGTAAGCTTTGCGCAAAACGGCTTTGCCGTGCAGTTTTCTTCGCCCGAATTTATGCAAAAACAACGCTTATTCCAAGCTGTAGAAAAGTTTTTGCAAACAATCCAACTAAAATCGTAAAATAGTAGGTCAAAACGGTTGCAAAAATGCAACAAATTTTGTATAATTTAATGGTATAAGTACGGCTATCCCCAAAACTACGTTTTGGAGGTAGCAACGTACACTTTTAGGAGTGTTTATAAATGAAAAAATTTACCAAAATCCTTGCCTTGACAATCGTAGCAATCATGCTTGTAACAATGCTTACAGGCTGTGCTTTGTTTGGCAAAAATACTGCAAAGTACCGTGCATTGCCGGTGCTTAACGTAGGCAACGAAGTAATTACACTTGGCCGTGTAGTAGACTTGTTCAACACATACTACAGCAACTACTACCAATACATCCAAGCAGGCTACTTCACCTATGAGGACGTCCTCACCGAAACACTTAAGGCAGTTTACGCAACCTACATCAAGGTTGACGCATACAAGACTGCACAAGACACAGTAGTGTACACTGCTGCTGAAAACAAGTACGTAGGCGAGTACCAAGATGCTGAGTACCTTTCTCAAGACGAAATGGAAATGATGATCAAAAGCGTCAAGTACAGCTTGTTCAGTGGTTTGGATTCCTATGTCGAAAACTTTATTGCAATCGAGGTAGGTGATATTCACGATTCTCACGAGGAAGCAAGCCGTGACTTTGTCGAGTTTGACGACATGTTGGGCGCAGATACCTATGCCGAAATGGTGTACCTAACCAACCTGCAAGACAAGGAAGCTGACGAATATTTCGAAAAGTTCCCACTTGCAACAGTGCTTACACCAAACCTTGACGACTACGTTTTGGAGGTAGGCTCTGCACAAGCACGTGTTGACGACGTCAACGAGCGTCTTGCAGAGTATGTCGAAGACCACGGCGAAGAGGGCGACGAGATTCCTTCCATCACAGAGGAGCAATACGTCAACTTCCAAGAAAGAGCACTTCGTCAATACACCAAGACAATTGACACCAACTACGGCTTTACACCTGCAGAGCTGTTTGCTTACCAAGTAGAGAGCTACATCGACTCCGTAATTGCTATGAAGTACGACCTCAAGCTTTCCTCTACAATCGAGGCTTCTGCAACGTTTAAGCAAGAGCTTCAAGCAACCTTCGAAAGCACAGTAGCAAAGACGGCAACCGACTACGCAATCAACCCATCCAACTTCGAGTCCTTTGTATCTGCACTTACAAACGACAGCGTAATCTATGCTGTACCCGAGCAATATGCCAACAGCTACATCTACGTCAAAAACTTGCTTATTCCTTTCAGCGAAAAGCAAACAGCAATCCTAAACAACTACGCAGCTGTATGCGGCTCCACAACCTCCGACGAGTACGTCGAGTTCCGTACCAAGCTTGCAGCCGAAATCGTAGCAAAGGATTTCAACAATGACGAAGCCGAGGTCGAAGGCTTGTTTACTTACCAAGCCGGCGAGCTCAAGCTTGCAGGTGCTCTTGCACAAGCTCTTCCCGAAGGTGGCACGGTAACAAACGAAAAGTTTATGGAGTTGATGCTTCAATACAACACAGACACAGCGTCTCACGCAAACGTGTACGACTACGTAGTACGTGTTGGCTACACACCATCCTCCTTTACACACAGCTGGGTAACCGAGTTTGTTGACGCAGCAAACGTTGCATACGAAGCAGGCGTAGGTAGCTACGCAATTGCAGTAAGCAACTACGGTGTACACGTAGTAATGTACTCCGGCAACGTCGAAGCAGCAACCTTTGACGTCAACAAAATCTACGACACATCCAGTGTTGAGTACAAGGTTTTGAAGCAAGCCTACACCGACAAGCTTTCCTACATCCAAACCAAGGATACCGAGGCTTTGGACGACCTTTACAAGTATGCCGAGGATCGCAAAATCCAAACCACAAGCAACTTCAAGCAATTGCTAAAGATTTTGGATATGGATTACGACTTTGAAGAAGCAATGAAGGATCCAGACGCAGACGCTGAGTAAACTTTACAAACAAGCTAAACGCAAACACCCACTCCTCATTTCGCATTGCGAACAAGGGTGGGTTTTTGTTTTGTATCAACCATGACAATCAAGCTATCCGATCACTTTACCTACAAAAAATTGTTTCGATTCACCCTGCCGTCCGTAGCAATGATGGTGTTTATTTCCGTCTACGGCATAGTGGATGGCTTTTTCGTGTCCAATTTTGTGGGCAAAACACAGTTTTCTGCGCTAAACCTAATTTATCCAGCCTTGATGCTTGTTTGGGCAATAGGCTTTATGCTTGGCACAGGTGGCAGCGCACTGGTAGGCAAAACACTTGGCCAAGGACGGCCCGACAAAGCAAACAAGCTGTTTTCCATGTTTGTGTATGCAACGGTGGTGCTGGCAATCCTTTTGGGCGCAGTGGTATTTGTGTTTATTACACCCATCGCACGTGCATTGGGTGCCGAGGGCGAAATGCTTACCCATTGCGTTGTATATGCTCGCATATTACTGCTGGCAACCCCTGCACAGCTGCTGCAATTTTTGTTTCAAAGCTTTTTTGTCACCTCCGAAAAGCCTACCCTTGGCTTTGTAATCACCGTAGTGGCAGGCGTAGCAAACATTGTGCTGGATGCCCTGTTTGTTTTGGTATTCAAGTGGGGCTTGGCAGGCTCGGCAATTGCCACGGCAGCAAGCCAATACGTAGGTGCTGTCGTATCGGTCATCTACTTTGCATCTCCCAACACCAGCCTGCTGCGCTTAGGCAAGCCGTATTTCAACTTTGGCAGCTTTGCCAAGGCCTGTGTCAACGGAGTGTCCGAGTTTTTGTCCAACGTTTCAATGTCCATTGTTGCAATGCTGTACAATTGGCAGCTGCTCAAATACGCAGGCGAGGATGGCGTAATAGCCTACGGCGTGCTGATGTACGTTTGTATGATATTTTTGTCCTGCTTCATAGGCTATTCGGTAGGCACAGCGCCAGTAATAAGCTACAATTACGGCGCACAAAACAAGGCAGAGCTTCAAAGCATCTACCAAAAAAGCCTTGTGATTGTGTTTGTGTCGTCCGTAGCTATGTTTGTATTTTCCGAGCTATGCGCCCTGCCCTTGTCCAAAATTTTTGTCAACTACGACCAAGAGCTGCTTCAAATGACAACACGGGCATTTCGCATATTTGCCTTCAACTTCATCTTTACAGGGCTACCCATCTACGCATCATCCTTTTTTACAGCGCTCAACAACGGCGTCGTGTCTGCGCTAATTTCCTTTTTGCGTGTAGCGTTGTTTCAGGTGGTGGCAGTGCTTGTGTTGCCCTTGCTGTGGCAGCTGGACGGCATTTGGATATCTATCGTAGTAGCCGAGGTTTTGGCGTTTATGCTGGCAGCAGTGTTTTTGCTTGCCTACAAAAATCGCTATGGCTATGGCATAAAACGCAAGTAGCTGCACATACTACCATCAGCCGACTAAACAAAAGACAAACTGCTACAATCTACACCAACAAATTGTCGGCACGGCCGAGGAGATTTCTCCTCGGCCACTTTTTTGTTTGTAAGCATTACTATTGACTTGACTATTTTGCTGTGATATAATTATTTGTATTACCACACAGGAGCAAGCAGGTATGAAAGCAATCAAGGATATCTACACCTATCAGTTACCGTATTACAACTATCCGGTATTAAAGCAAGTAGGCACCAACGAGCAAGCAAACGCAAACAAACTGCCCTTTGACGTGTTGGTTGACCCAAACAATCACCAGCCTATCACGCTTGATTTGGGCGCAGGGGAAAAGATTTATTGCCAAGTATGCGTCGCCACCATGAATTTCAACAGCATTGACTATCTGTGCGCAATGCTTGTCGAAAAGCAACATGCCTCCAACATTGTTGCCAAGGGCGAAGGCGCAAACGTCACCTTTGCTGTTTTTGACATCAAAACCAAAAAAAGGCAAAAGGGCAACCGACCCATTGATTACAACCTCGTTGGTAGAGTTTTACAAAATTTTGACAAAAAACAAGCGCAAGGTTGTTCGCAGGGATTTGTTTTACATAACAGAAAAATTACACGATATGGAAGGCACCTCTGCAAGAGTAGTAACATCACGCATTGAGGCAAGGAAGGCTAACCGAAATTTCAAGATTAGGGAGTGGATTTTGGCATTTTATATACCAGTATGCTTTATATTCTTTGGATATTTGGCATACAGTGGTTTATGTACGCCCAATTTGCAAAATTGGTTTGAACAACATTTTAGTGATACTCAAGGTGAAGCAAAATCATTTGCGGTTTGCATTGCCGTGTGGGCGTTGAGTGCTTTACCTGCAATTTTGCTATATTATGCTTCGAGTAGATTTTATCGTATAAAAAAGCCATTAAGGGTATTTATGATGGTTTTGTCGGGCATAATGATGGCAGGATTGTCGGTGTGGCAATTTTTACCACTTGTAATCCCTAATGGGTGGCAAGGATATGAAAGCTTTGTCAGTCTTGCTGTGTTTATCCCAAGTGCTTTTTCTATTATTGGATTTCTTGTGTTTTACGTGCATAAATACAAGGGCAAGAAATATGCAAACACTCTTGTCCTCAACCTGTTGGCACCATTGTTGTTTACGGTGCTACTACTTGTATCCATAGCACTTATTTTAGGTTGGTTAGTCATAATGGCTATTGGGCTTCTTGACAAATCAATAAATATGCCAAGGGATTCTTCAGACGGCCCACAGCAAAGCGTGCGAATCTGGGGCACAGGTGATGATTTCAACGACGTAACGCACAGCGATTCGTACTATTCATCCCGGCACGGCTGTCACGTGGACGAGTATCGAGATGAAAGGGGCAACAAGTATCTGTCTCCCGACGGAGGCAACACCTTCTACGAGGACAACTAACAAAATCAGGTCAACTGCAGGGTTGGCCTTTTTTAATGCACTAATTTTTGCAAAAGCAAATATTTTGACCTGTTTAATTCATACTATAAATGTATGAAAAATTCAACACATCCACAACGAAACTTCATCACAGGCGCATTGCTTCTAAGCTTGGGCGGCTTGCTTGCCAAGGTTTTGGGAGCATTGTATCGCATTCCCTTGACCAACATTTTGGGAAGCTACGGCATGGGGCTGTATCAGCTGGTATTTCCACCCTACATTTTGTTTTTGACGGTTGCGCAAGCAGGAGTACCCGTAGCCCTGTCCAAAACCATAGCCGAAAAGCTTCAGCTCAACCAGCCTAAGCAGGCGCAAAAGGCATTCAACCTGTGCTTTTGGATATTGCTTGCCACAGGACTGGCAGGGGCAACCTTGCTTGCAAGCCTAAGTGGTGTAATTGCCAGGGCACAGGGTAACGCAGACACCACCCTTGCCTTTGTAATCGTAGCACCTGCGCTTGTTTTTGTGCCCATCACCAACGTGTTCAAAAACTACTTTCAGGGGCAACTAAACATGCTACCCAGCAGCATCACAACCGTAGTCGAGCAGATTGTCAAGCTTGCCGTAGGGTTGACTGCTGCACGGCTGCTTATGCCCAACGTGCTGTGGGCAGTATACGGAGCCACCCTTGCCATCACAGCCAGCGAGTTTTGCTCCTTTGCAATCATGCTTGTCACCTATCTTGCACACAAGCGCAAGCACCCACTCAAGGCAACGCTTTTGCGTCAGGATGCCAAGGTGCTGTCAAGGCAAATCTTTGCCCTTTCCTTCCCCGTAGCACTGGGGGCGTTTGTTGTGCAAACCTCACAAGTAATCGACAGCGTAATGGTTGTCAACCTGCTCAAATCAGCCAACGCCACCAGCCTTTACGGCCTATGGACGGGCCCGGTCAACTCCATGCTGGGGCTACCCATTGCCCTGTCGTCGGGTGTTGCCGTGTCGGCATTGCCCAGCATAACCAAAACCTTTGTCAACGGCGACAAGGCCAAGCTTAGCCAATCCTTCAACTCTGCGCTCAAGCTTACTATGGTAATCGCCCTGCCCTCAGCCTTGGGACTAATCACCCTGTCAAAGCCCATACTAAGCCTGCTGTACGGCTCACTTTCTGCCGACGAAATCCACGTTGCCGCCGTGCTGCTAAGCATTTCGGGCATATCCGTTGTGTTTTTGTCCATCATGCAAACCTGCGTATCCATATTGCAGGCCATCAACAAGCCCTACGTCACGGTCACCATTTTGGCGTTTTCGGTGGTGGTAAAGGCCGTGGCAAACCTCATTTTGCTGCCAAATCCCAAAGTAAATATATTTGGATCGGCAATTTCCGAAACATTGTGCTATCTTTTTGCGACAATATGTGTTATAATATACCTAACAAACAAGTTGAAGCTTAGGTTAGACGTGCAGGGCAGCCTTCTCAAGCCCATTGCCAGCAGCATGATGATGGTGCTTGCAATCACCCTGTTGGTGGGCTTTGCAAGGGGCTTTGTCGCAACCACGGCAGGCACGGTAATCACCATTGTGTTGGCCGTTGCAGTCTATCTTGCAACCACCCTGTCGCTTAAGGTATTCAACAAATCCGAGCTTACAATGCTGCCCATCAAAAGGTAGCACAACACAAAAGGAGACGTCTTACAAATGATTACAGTAGTAGCCATGGGCGCAAAATACGGCGATTTGACGCTTGACGGGCTTACAGCCATCAACAATGCCGACACAGTAGTAGCAAAGTCCAACAAAACCCACGTAGCCACAACGCTAAACAGCCTGCAGGTCGATTTTGTCAGCTGCGACGATTTGTATCAAGCAACCGACGACTTTGACCAGCTCAACCAACAAATTGTAGCAAGGCTTGTCAGCTATTCTAACAATGGCGACGTGGCTTTTTGTGTCTATGGCGACGGTCACGATGACAGCACAGTTGAGGCGCTTGTGCAAGCCAACGTCCCCCACCAATTGGTAAGTGGCGTGGCTGTTTTGGGCAGCGTCAACAAGGGCTACTGCGATGATTACAAGGTGCTTACTGCACAGGCATTTGTTGCGCAAAAGTACCCTGCCAACGACAACCTACTCATCAAAAACATCGATGACGCCCTGCTTGCAGGCGAGGTCAAGCTAAAGCTGCTGCAAAGCTTCGATTACGACACAGCCGTGCTGTTTTTCAACCAAGACGGCACCAAAACCATCACGGTGGAGGAGGTTGACCGCCAAAGCTACAACTATCAAACGTCGCTGTTTGTCGCCAAGCGCCCCTTGACGCAACGCAAGGTGCATTACTACACCGACCTGCTGCACGTTTTGACCGTCCTTCGTGGCCGTAACGGCTGCGAGTGGGACAAGGCGCAAACACACCAAAGCATCAAGCGCAACGCCGTCGAGGAGGCATACGAGCTTGTCAACGCCATCGACAATTGGGATGTAGACAACGTCATCGAGGAGCTGGGCGACGTGCTTATGCAGGTTGCTTTCCATTTGGATATGGCAATGGATGAGGGCGAGTTTGACGCCTCCGACGTCTATTCCTACGTATGCAACAAGCTTATTTCCCGCCATCCACACGTCTTTGGCGACGTGGTGGCAAAGGACGTGCAAACGGCGCTTTCCAGCTGGGATTCCGTCAAGCAAACTCAACACCAAACACAAACCCTCACAGCCAAGCTGGATGACGTCCCTGCCAGCTTTCCTTCGCTGCTCAAGACGCAAAAGTGCCAAAGCCGAGCATCAAAGCACGGCTACGACTTTGCCGACGTGCAGCAAGCCAAGGACAAGCTGCTGGAGGAAATTGACGAGTTTTTGTCCGCCTCCGACGACAACAAGGAAATGGAGGGTGGCGATTTGCTGTTTGCAGCCGTCAACCTGCTTCGTCTTGCCGACGTCGATTGCGAAACGGCATTGCTCAAATCCTGTCAAAAGTTTGTCAAGCGTGTAAAGGCATGCGAGCAAATTTTGCAGCAGCAAGGCAAAACACTCAAGCAGCTTAGCCAAAGCCAATTTGACGACCTGTGGGAAAGGGTAAAGCGCAATGAAAGCTACTAATTTGTTTTCACAGGGCGCACTTGTGCTTGCGCCAATGGCAGGCTACACCGACACAGCGTTTAGGCTTCTGTGCCGTCAGCACGGTGTCGACTTTGCCGTAACCGAAATGGTCAGCAGCATGGCACTTGTAATGAACAACCAAGTCACGCAATCGCTGTTGTACTCTTTCAAGGAGGAGGGCAGTTGTGCCGTACAAATATTTGGTCACGACCCCGTCGTAATGGCAGACAGCGTGCAGTTGGATTGCATCAAGCCCTTTTCGGCAATAGATATCAACATGGGGTGCCCCGTCAAAAAAATTGTTGGCAACGGTGAGGGCAGCGCATTGCTGCAAAATCCCACGCTTGCAGGCAAAGTAATTTCTGCCGTCAAGCAAGCCACCAGCAAGCCCGTATGCGTCAAGTTTCGTTTGGGGGTGGATGACGATGCCAACGTTGTCAACTTTGCCAAGCTTTGTCAGGACAACGGTGCCGACCTAATTACAATTCACTTTCGCACACGCAAGCAAATGTACAGTGGACAAGCCAATTTTGCAACCCTGCCCAACATCGTCAACGCCGTAAGCATCCCCGTTGTTGCCAATGGCGACGTTGTCGGCACACAGCAGTACCAAAGCCTAATTGATATGGGGGCGTATGCCGTTGCAGTAGGCCGTGGTGCACTTGGCAATCCACAGCTTTTCAATCAAATCAAGGGTGTAGCAGACACCCCCAACCTGTTGCAGCTAATCACCCAACACGCTCAGCTTATGCTCAGCCACAAGCCGGAAAGAGTGGTGTGCAACGAGTTCAAAAAGCATGCCTCCTTTTATCTTAAGGGTATCAAAGGGGCCAAGCCAACGGTTGTTTCCGTCAACACAGCAAAAAGCGTAGATGACCAGCTGCAGCTAATTACTCAATTTTTACAAAACACCAAGGGAGATACACTATGTTAAACATCGTTCTCGTCGAGCCCGAAATTCCATCCAACACGGGCAACATCGTACGCACCTGCGTAGCAACGGGCAGCGTATTGCACCTCATTCGTCCGTTGGGCTTTTCCACAGATGACAAAATGCTAAAGCGTGCCGGTCTTGACTACTGGTACGATGCCGAAATTCACTACTACGACAGCTTTGACGAGCTTCGCCAAAAGTACGCCGACAAGCAATTTTTCTATTTTTCCACCAAGGGACAGCGTGTCTACGCTCAAGCCCAATTTCAACCCGATTGCTTTTTGGTGTTCGGCAAGGAAACACGAGGCCTTGACGAGCAGCTTTTGCACGACAACTACGACAGTACCTTGCGTGTCCCAATGAAGGGCGATACACGCTCGCTCAACTTGTCCAACACGGTTGCGCTTGCAGTGTACGAGGCGTTGCGTCAGCAAGGCTTTGCCCAGCTAAACCCCACGGGTCATCTCACCAAATTTGATACATAAGTTAATTTTAGTGCTGCATAAAAATATGCGTTTGGCATTTGCTTGACAATTTGCTTGCTTAAATATTAAAATATAAATATATTACTGGGCAGCAAAATAAGTTTGTTTTATGCATTGCCCTCAACTATTGTCAAAAAAAGGAGACCAATTATGAACAAAAAAAGTGTCAAAGACGTCAACGTAGCAGGCAAAAAGTGTCTTGTACGTGTCGACTTCAACGTACCTATGAAGGATGGCGTCATCACGGATGACAATCGCATACTGGGCGCATTGCCCACCATCAAGTATTTGATGGAGCAAGGTGCAAAGGTAATTTTGTGCTCGCACCTTGGCAAGCCACACAACGTATTCAGCAAGGACTTCAAGCTCAACAAAAAGGAGCTAAAGGCAATTGCAGCACTCCCACAGGACGAGCAGCAGCAAGCAACAGCCGATTACTACAAAAAGGCGCAAAAGGATGCAACCAAGTTTAGTCTACGTCCCGTTGCCGAGCGTCTAAATCAGCTTTTGGATGGCAAGGTCACCTTTGCTACCGACGTAGTGGGCGAGGATGCCTGCCAAAAGGTAGCCAATCTCAAGGAAGGTCACGTTGTGCTTTTGGAAAACACACGCTTCCACAAGGGCGAGGAATGTCGTTGCGAGGAGTTTTGTCGCAAGCTTGCAAGCTTTTGTGACGTCTACGTCAACGATGCCTTTGGTACAGCCCATCGCTCGCACGCAACAACTGCAGCCATTGTAGAGTACGGCCTTGTAGACACGGCAGTTTGCGGCTTTTTGATCGAAAAGGAGCTTTCCGTCATGGCAAATGCATTGGAAAACCCCGTCCGTCCCTTTGTTGCCATTTTGGGTGGCGCAAAGGTTGCCGACAAGCTTAACGTAATCAACAACCTGTTGACCAAGTGCGACAGCCTCATCATTGGTGGTGGCATGGCGTACACCTTTTTGAAGGCGCAAGGCTACGAGGTAGGCAAATCGCTGCTGGATGAGGAAAAGCTTGATTACTGCAAGGATATGCTGCAAAAGGCAAAGGATATGGGCAAAACCATCTACCTGCCCGTCGACTGCGTAACCATCGACAGCTTCCCCAACCCAATCGATGCCCCTGTAGACGTCCAAGTAGTGCCTGTCAATGCTATTCCAAGCAACCGTGAGGGCGCAGACATCGGTCCACAAACAGCCAAGCTGTATGCCGACGTAATTGCCTCTGCCAAGACGGTAGTATGGAACGGCCCAATGGGAGTATTTGAAAATCCCACCCTTGCAGCAGGCACCAATGCCGTAGCGCAAGCAATGGCAAATGCAACCGATTGCATCACCATCATTGGTGGTGGCGACAGCGCAGCAGCCGTTGCACAACTGGGCTATGCCGACAAAATGAGCCACGTGTCCACGGGTGGTGGCGCATCTCTCGAGCTGTTTGAGGGCAAGGTTTTGCCGGGCATTGCATGTCTAAACAACAAGTAAAGCACCCACAACAAACCCCAAAGGAGATTTCTATGAACACAAAAGTAATCGCAGGCAACTGGAAGATGAACAACCTGCAAGCAGATACAACAGCAACCCTTACACAACTAATCCCTCTTGTTGCAGATGCAACGGCAACCGTCATTGTTTGCGTACCCTACACCAATTTGGCAACAGCCCTGCAAGTGGTAAAGGGCACCAACGTTCACGTTGGCGCACAAAACTGCCACTGGGCCGAAAAGGGCGCATTTACAGGCGAAATTGCCCCATCCATGCTCAAGGAAATGGGTGTCGAGTACGTAATTGTCGGCCACAGCGAGCGTCGCACCTATTTTGGCGAAACCAATCAAACCGTGTTGGCACGCACAAAGGCAGCGCTAAACGCCGGCCTCAAGCCCATTGTCTGCATTGGCGAAACGCTTGAGCAACGCAACGGTGGCACAATGGAGCA
Organism: Clostridia bacterium; assembly: GCA_017500905.1. Lineage (GTDB taxonomy): Bacteria > Bacillota > Clostridia > Christensenellales > CAG-314 > RGIG5495. Next base: position 2,781 of record JAFVXX010000153.1, on the reverse strand, counting down.
GGTTTTGACCGAGCAAATTCAACAAGGCTTTGCCGAAATTACAGCCGAACAAATGGCAAACGTAATCGTTGCCTACGAGCCTGTTTGGGCAATTGGAACAGGTGTTACAGCCACCAACGAGCAAGCCAACGACGCCATTGCGTTTTGTCGCAGCGTGTTTGAATCAATGTACGGCAGTGACACTGCAGCCAGCCTGTGCATACAATATGGTGGCAGCATGAACGACAAAAATGCCAAGGAGCTACTTTCCATGCCTCACATTGACGGTGGTCTTGTAGGTGGTGCCAGCCTTGTTGCCGAAAAGTTTGCAACAATCGTCAACGCAATCAAGTAATATGAAACCAATCGTACTAATCATCATGGATGGCTACGGCCTATCCAAAAAGCGCAAGGGCAACGCCATCAATTCGGCAACGTCGCCCTACGTCAAATATTTGGCAAAAAACTACCCCTGTACAACGCTCAACGCCAGTGGATTGGCAGTAGGCTTGCCCGACGGACAAATGGGCAACAGCGAGGTAGGACATCTCAATTTGGGCGCAGGACGTGTCGTCTATCAGGATTTGACACGTATCAGCAAGTCTATTGACGACGGCGACTTTTTTGCCAACGACCAGCTTGTAGGAGCCTGCAACCACGTCAAGCAAACCAACGGCAAATTGCATCTGTTTGGATTGCTAAGCGATGGTGGCGTCCACAGCCACACAAAGCATCTTTATGCACTAATCAATTTGGCAAAGCAACAAGGGCTAAGTCAGGTGTACGTGCATTGCTTTTTGGATGGTCGTGACGTCTTGCCCACCAGCGCAACGGGCTACATTGCTCAGCTGCAGGACTACTGCAATCAGCTTCAATTTGGTAAAATTGCTTCGGTTTCGGGCAGATATTACGCCATGGACCGAGACAAGCGCTGGGAGCGTGTCCAAAAGGCCTATGACGTCATCGCATTGGGCAAGGGCGAGCAAACAACCAACCCCGTCGATTACGTCAAGCAAAGCTACGCACAGGGCGTCACAGACGAGTTTGTAGTGCCTGCAGCAGTGGTGGAGGACGGCCAATGCGTGGCAACCGTGCAAAACGGCGATGCCATCGTGTTTTTCAATTTCCGTCCCGACCGTGCAAGGGAGCTTACCGCTGCCTTCACGCAGGACAGCTTCAACGGCTTTGATTTAGGTGGCAAAAAGCGCAACGTTCATTTCGTCTGTATGAAGCAATACGACGAAACCTTCCAAAATGTGCAAGTTGCCTTCAAGCCCGAAACACTCGTCAACACTCTGGGCGAGTATTTGTCCAAGTGCGGCAAGCGCCAATTCAGGATTGCCGAAACGGAAAAGTACGCCCACGTAACATTCTTTTTCAATGGTGGTGTCGAAGCACCCAACGCCAACGAGGTGAGGGAAATCATCGCCAGCCCCAAGGTTGCAACCTACGATTTGCAGCCCCAAATGAGCGCAATCGAGGTGTGTAATCGTCTAAAGGCCGTTTTGCTAAAGGAAAGGTACGACTTTGTTGTCGTCAACTTTGCCAACTGTGACATGGTAGGCCACACAGGCGTAATAGACGCCACCCAGCAAGCCGTTTTGACGGTGGACGATTGTGTCCGTCAGGTTGTCGAAACCACCCTTACAGCAGGGGGCATAGCCTTTGTAACGGCCGACCACGGCAACGCCGAAAAGATGCTGGATGACAAGGGCAACGTCTTTACAGCGCACACAACCAACCCCGTGCCCTTCATCATGGTGGACACAGCCAACCGCAATGCGACACTCATGGAGGGGGGCGCATTGTGCGACGTGGCACCCACTCTGCTACAAGTAATGGGCTTGGAGGTGCCTACCGAAATGACGGGCAAATCGCTGTTGCTTGCCGATTAGATGCCAAAATGAGGCAACATGCAGCTATTTGGTGGTCAAATACAAGCAAAATCAATCCTTTATTAGCAAATGTTTGAAAAATGCTTGTCAACAAAGGGTTTGTGTGGTATAATACCAAGGCAAACTTTTGGAGGAACACTAATCAATGTTTAACGTACTATCTTTGTTCGCTATCACCAGCGCAGATATTTATTTGTATGTAAAAATCGCACTTGCAGCAATCATTTTGATTTGCTCTGCTTTCATCATTTTCGTAGTAATGAAGCAATCTGCAAACTCCGACGGCATGGAAGCCATGAGTGGCAAGTCCTCGTCCGACGACAGAGATTCCTACTACGGCAAAAATGCTGCCAACTCCAAGGAAGGCAAGCTTAAAAAGTGGACGTACATTTGTGCAGCAGCATTGGCTCTATGTGCAATTGCATTCCTAATTTTGACAGCAGCAGTAAAATAACAATGCATAAGGACGGCGATTTATATCGCCGTTTTTTTGTGTAAATTTTTGCATTTTTGACAACACTACACCAATGAATCTATCACAACAAATACTGACAATTTTTCAAAACACAACGGCAAAGTACCTGTCGCAAAAGCAGGTCTATGCCCTAACAAACGCACACACCGTGTACCAACGAAACGCCGTTGTCACAGCACTAAACCAGCTGGTTGCCGAGGGCGATTTGTCGTACGACCAACGCAACAACAGGTACTGCCTACAGCCCAAGGAGCAGCTGCTTCAAGGTCAAATTGACGGCAACAGCCGTGGCTTTGCATTTTTGGTAGTAGAGGGTGCCGACAGCGACTTTTTCATTGCGCCCAACAGGCTAAACGGAGCATTGCACAAGGATACCGTTGTTGCAAGGCGTGTTGCCAACACCAAGGACGAGGTCGAGGTTGTCAAGATTGT
>JAFVXX010000152.1 GCA_017500905.1 Clostridia bacterium | reverse complement strand
CCACAACAAGTAGAAATCTTGAAAAAATCCAACGAAATTGTAATTTCTCTCGAAGGAGGCGACGTAAAATGATTAAGGAAATGATTTGTATCAGCTGCCCAATGGGTTGTCGCTTAACTGTAGACTACACCGACCTTGACAACATCAAGGTTACAGGCAACACTTGCCCACGTGGCGTAACGTATGCAGTCAACGAAATCACAGCACCAAAGCGCATGGTGACAGGCTCTGTCAAAGTGCAAGGTGGCAACATTGCAATGGTTTCGGTAAAAACAAAGGATGCAATCCCCAAGGAACTAATCTTTGATTGTTTGCAACAGCTCAACCAAGTAACACTTACGGCACCCGTACACATTGGTGACGTAGTGGTAGCCAACGTATGTGGTTGTGGCGTCGACGTCATTGCAACAAAGGAAATTGTAGCAAAGTAAAAAAAATCACTCCAAGGAGAAAACCTATGAAATACATTTTGGCATTGGACCAAGGCACAACCAGCTCTCGTGCAATCGTCTTCAACAAAAAGGGCGAAATCATCGGCAAGGCTCAACAAGAGTTTCCTCAAATCTACCCACACACAGGCTGGGTAGAGCACGACCCACGTGAAATTTTGGGCTCGCAAGTCGGTGTCATTTCCGAGGCTCTTATTCGTGGCAACGTAAAGGTAAGTGACGTCGAGGCAATCGGCATCACCAACCAACGTGAAACCACCTTTGTATGGGACAAAAACACAGGCGATCCTGTATACAACGCAATCGTATGGCAATGCAGACGTACTGCCGACTACTGCGACCAGCTCAAGGCTCAAGGCTTGGCAGACAAAATCTACGACAAGACGGGTCTTGTAATTGACGCCTACTTTTCCGCAACCAAAATCAAGTGGATTTTGGACAACGTCCCGGGCGCAAGGGAAAAGGCAAACAACGGCGACTTGCTGTTTGGTACGGTAGATACCTACCTCATGTGGCATTTGTCCAAGGGACGTATCTTTGCAACCGACTACACCAACGCATCCCGTACAATGCTGTACAACATCCACACACTCGATTGGGATGACGAGCTGCTTCAATTGTTTGACATCCCACGCAGCATGCTGCCACAAGTGCATCCATCCAGCTACAACTATGGCGTAACCGACGAAAGCTACGTCGGTGCCGAAATCCCCATTTGTGGCGTTGTAGGCGACCAACAAGCAGCATTGTTTGGACACCTATGCGTCAACAAGGGCGACACAAAAAACACCTATGGTACGGGTTGTTTCCTTCTTATGAACACAGGCGACACAGCCGTCAAGTCCAACAACGGCTTGGTAACCACACTTGGTGCAAGTGCCGATGGTGGCCGTCCTCCATACGTTTTGGAGGGCTCGGTATTCATTGGTGGCGCAATCGTACAATGGCTTCGTGACGAAATGCGCTTGTTCCGTGACGCCAGCGAAACGGAAAGATACGCAACCAGCGTAGACAGCTCGTACGGCGTGTACATAGTGCCATCCTTCACAGGCTTGGGTGCACCCTATTGGGATCCATACGCACGTGGCACGGTAGTGGGTATCACTCGTGGCACTCGCAAGGAGCACTTCATCCGTGCAGCGCTGGAGTCCATTGCTTACCAAGTAAGCGACCTTGTGTTTGCAATGCAAAAGGATGCTGGCACCAACATCACACAGCTTCGTGTTGATGGTGGCGCATCTGCAAACAACTTTTTGATGCAATTCCAATCTGACGTACTAAACTGCAAGGTCGAAAGACCACGCATTTTGGAAACAACAGCGCTGGGCGCAGCCTATCTTGCAGGCCTAAAGACAGGCTACTGGAAGGGCGTCGAGGATATCGTTGACAACACCGAAATCGAGCGTGTATTTGATCCAAGCATGGACCAAGCAAAGCGTGACCGTCGTCTGACAGGTTGGGCAAAGGCCGTACGTCAAGCAAGATTGTCCTAACAATTACACACAAACTAAACGTTTTAAAGACGGCAACTCGTTGCCGTCTTTTTTTTGTGTCAACTATTGTTTTGTTCTAACAGCTGCCTGTATGCGTCGCTAAGACGTGCCAGGTGCAGCTCCTCATCCATTACAATGCGCTCAATCAGCGCAGCAACCTCCTCGTTTTTAAGCAGGCTAAGTATTTTTTTGTAGTCGGCAATGGCATTCATTTCGCCGGCAATGTCATCCAGCAGCATTTTGGACAGGGTTTTGCTGCTGCTTACTGCGCTTGTGTTGTACCACAGACTGTGTGACTGAGTGCTTTGTTTGTAGGTTGGGTCTAATCCCAATTGCTTCATGGCTTTGCCCAGCATAGACAAATGCAGCATTTCAGCTATTGCAATTTGCTCAAGCAAGCCTGCAATTTGAGCATTTGTCGTCCACAGTCTGTGGTATTGGTACTGCAAAATGGCCGTCAACTCGCCGTGCAGGGTTGCATATGCAAACGAAATCAGCCTTGCCGAGCGCAAGTCGGGTGTCAATTTGTCAATGGATGGGTAGGGTAGGTCGCAAATTAGTGGTTTTGTCATGGTTACCTCACGTCACTTTTTTGTGTAGTGTATGACAAATCTTTCTTTTGTGTTACTATGTACCCGACGTTTCCGTCGGGCTGTCTAAGACAATCTAAACAGTGAAAAGCCGCTTGCAGGCTGGGTTGTAATTGTCGAAGCTACGGTACCTGTCACTCCCAACGTGATTACGTCTCCTGCAGCAAGACTAACAATGCTATTGCCCACAAACAACGATGGAGTGGTGTCCACTGCTCGTACTAAAGTGGTTGCAGGCAAATTTGCACCGTTTGCCTGTAAGGCTGTTGTAAGGGTAGTTGCCGTGCTTGCTTCTGCCAGCAGGGTGTAGTTCAGCTTGTAGATGCCACCTTCTGCAACGCTGACGCTGTTTGTGCCGTAAGCGACGTCCAAGCTGGGCATTTGTCCTGCAAGCTCCACCGTCGAAATCGCATCGGGCGCAACGGCAATTGTCTGAGAAGTGGTGTCGTACAGGCCACCGTATGCCGATGCCACCGTGCCTTCTGGACCGGCAGGACCTTGAGGCCCAGCAGGTCCTGTCGCTCCTGTCAAGCCTTGCGGACCTTGAGGCCCAGCAGGTCCTGTCGCTCCCGTCAAGCCTTGTGGACCTTGAGGCCCAGCAGGTCCTGTTGCTCCTGTCAAGCCTTGCGGGCCTTGAGGTCCGGCAGGGCCCTGTGGTCCCGTAGCACCTGTTGCACCCGTTGCCCCTGTAAAGCCACGTGGACCTTGTGGTCCTGTTGCACCGGGGTATCCACGTGGGCCAATTATGGTGCGCACAATCACTTGATTTTGTCTTTGGTTGTATTTGTCACAACAAAACATACAATTCGCTCCTACTTTTTTGGCATAAACGCCTGTTTTATACTATTTGCAATTTTTCAAAATTGCTACCACACCCTACAAAAATCGTTGACAAATTTCGCCGTTGTGCTAAAATAAAGCTATCAACTTCCATCGAGGTGTATCATGCGTAAAAACAACTTTGCATTTTTTCAAAATCGTGATTGCGAGTACTTTCCCTGCCACAAAACCAACGACCCGGAAAACTTCAACTGCCTGTTTTGCTACTGCCCATTGTACGCCTTGGCAGATCAATGCGGTGGCAATTTTACCTACATCGAGCAGCCCGACGGCACAGCCATCAAGGATTGCTCCAACTGTATGGTGCCACACAGCAAGGGTGGATACATGCACGTAATGACAAAGTATCCCCAATTGGCGCAGCTTGCCAACAAACGCACCAATCAAGACGACTAACAAAGTGGCAACACAACAAGTGTTGCCTTTTTTTGTGCACAATTTCAACAAAGACAATTTGCGCTTGCTTTTTCTATGTCTTTGTTTGCCTAAATTGTCAAATTGTGCTACAATGTAGTCAAAGGAGAAGCAATCATGACGGAATTTGAACAAATTTACACAACCTATATCAAAAGGGAGGGTAGCGACAAGCTGCTTGCCTACCTCAAAAACAGCGACTTTTTTACAGCACCTGCAAGCGCAAGATATCACCTTGCCGAGGAGGGTGGTCTGCACCAACACTCCGTCAACGTGTATCGCAGACTGGTCAGCCTTGTCAAGCTGGAGTATGGCGACAACTACCAAAGCATTGTCAGCGACGAAACGCTTGCCATTTGTGGGCTTTTGCATGACCTGTGCAAAATCAACTACTACGTCACCGAAATGCGCAACGTCAAGGAAAACGGCGCATGGAAAAGCGTCCCCTACTTCAAGGTGGACGAAAAGTTCCCCTACGGTCACGGCGAAAAGTCTGTGTTTATCGTCATGAATTACATCAAGCTTACAGCCGAGGAGGCAATGGCAATCAACTGGCACATGGGTGGCTTTGACACCCGTGTAATGGGTGGCAGCTATGCCGTATCGGATGCGTTTTTCAAGTACAAGCTGTCGGCATTGCTCCACATGGCCGATTTGCAAGCAACCTACTTCGACGAGCAAAGGGGGGCAAAGTGATGCAAAGCATTTTACCACGTTTTTTAAGATATGTAGCAGTGGACACCCAGTCCCAACCGGGCGTAGAGGCAGTACCCAGTACCGAAAAGCAACGCAATTTGTCCAAAATTTTGGTAGATGAACTAACTCTTTTGGGACTAAAAGATATCGTTTGGGACGAGCACAACTACGTTTACGCAACGTTGCCTGCCAACTGCAGCAGCACCTACACCTTGGGCTTTGTAGCACACGTAGACACCTCCTCTGCCGTATCAGGCAAGGACGTCAAGCCACAAGTAATTGCCAACTACGATGGTGGCGAAGTAGTGCTTGGTCACGGCTACGTGCTTTCTCCAAAGGATTTCCCCGAGCTTCCAACGCACGCAGGCAAGACGCTAATCACCACAAGTGGCGACACGCTGCTTGGTGCAGATGACAAAGCAGGCGTGGTGGAAATTGTCACCATGCTGGAGGAGCTTATCAAATCCAACCGTCCACACGGCACAATCAAGGTAGCCTTTACTCCCGACGAAGAAGTCGGCCGTGGTACAGCCTTTTTTGACGTCAAGGGCTTTGCCTGTGACGGCGCATACACGGTAGATGGTGGCGCATTGGGCGAGCTGGAGTACGAAAACTTCAACGCAGCAGGCGTCAAGGTTGCAGTCAACGGCAAATCGGTGCACCCGGGCAGCGCAAAGGGCAAGATGGTCAACGCCATTTTGGTGCTTATGGAGCTACAAAGCATGCTGCCTGCATTTGAAAACCCAATGTACACCGAGGGCTACGAGGGCTTTTACCACCTTGACAACGTACAGGGCAACGTCGACCAAGCGCACGGCGAGTACATCATCCGTGACCACGACTTTGCAAAGTTTACGCAAAAAAAGGCGTTTTTTCAATCCTGTGTAGATTTTCTAAACAACAAGTACGGCGCAGGCACGGTGGAGTGCGCAATTACTGACAGCTATTTCAACATGAAAGAGCACGTGCAAAAGCACTTTCACTTGGTTGAAAACGCTAAGCTTGCAATGGAAGCAGCAGGCGTAACCCCACTTGTAGTGCCCATTCGTGGTGGCACGGATGGTGCAACGCTGTCCTACATGGGGCTGCCCTGTCCCAACCTGTTTACAGGTGGCTACAATTTCCACGGCAGATTCGAGTACATCCCTCTCGAAGACATGCAAAAGGCCGTAGAAGTGCTACTAAACATCGTCGACTTGTACGCAAAAAGGTAGTTTTTGCATCATATGCACCTGTTTACATTTGTACAAATGTACAAGTTGATATAATTTGATTGACAAAAGCAAGCTTCAACTGCTAAACTAAAAATTGACACTGTGGTCAAGCTAAACACAAAAAGCAAGCGCTTTGTCGGGCAAGGTCTCGGCAAGGCAACATAATCAAAGGAGAAATTATGGAGCAGTTTACCTTTTCAAACGTTCTTGCCCTAATAGGCGGCCTTGCGCTGTTCTTGTGGGGAATGGACGCTATGGGCGATGGTCTTGAGGCCGCTTGCGGCAACAAAATGAAGTCCATCTTGAAAAAGCTTACATCCAATCGTTTTTTGGGTGTAGCCGTAGGCTTAGTAATTACAGCAATCATCCAATCCTCGTCGGCAACGTCCGTCATGGTTGTCGGCTTTGTCAACGCAGGCATGATGAATTTGACGCAAGCCTTGTGGGTATTGCTGGGTGCCAACATTGGTACAACGGTAACAGGCCTTTTGATTGCGCTTGACATTGGCGCAGTAGCATCCTTCTTTGCTATCATTGGTGTAGCAATTATGCTGTTTATCAAAAAGCCAACCATTCGTGAAATCGGCAAAATCTTTGCTGGCTTTGGTATTTTGTTCATCGGTATGGACATGATGTCGGGAGCAATGGTACCCCTTCGCAACGAGCCAACCTTCATCAATTTGATGGCAAGTCTAAGCAACCCATTTTTGGGCACCTTGGTTGGTATGCTGTTTACCGTGCTTATTCAATCCTCCTCTGCAGCAGTAGGTGTTTTGCAATCTATGGTAGGCGCAGGAGTAGTTTCCTTTAGTGGCTCATTGTACATCTTGTTTGGTATGAACATGGGCACCTGCATCACGGCGCTTCTTGCAAGCCTGTCGGCAAATCGCACGGCAAAGCGCACGGCAATCATGCACCTTACAACTAAGTTTTTGGGCACGGTATTGTTCTTTATACTGCTGACGTTTTTGCCAATCGACGAGTGGATAATGCACTTTGTTGACGCACCAATTGCACAGGTTGCAGCAATGCACACCGTGTTCAACGTCGTAACAACAATTGTGTTTATTCCGTTTGGTGGCTGGTACGTCAAGCTTATGGAAAAGATTATGCCCGACAAAAAGGTGGTGGAAAAGCCTCTTTTCGAGTATATATCCAACGACATCAACAGCATCCAGCTTGGTGCAGGCAGTATGCACCTTGAAAACATCCGTCTGGAGCTTAAGCGCATGTACGGCCTTGCAAAGCAGAATATCCAGCTTGCCATCGAGGACGTGCTAAGCAACAACACAGCCAACCGAAAGGAAATTTTGGAAAAGGAAGATTTGGTTGACAAGCTCAACGACGGCATCATTCGTCACATCACGGCGTGTCTGTCTCACCAAGAAAACCCTGCGATTGGTCAAGCATATGGTGCGTACATCACCTTGGTAAGCAACGTCGAAAGACTTTCCGACTACTCTGTCAACATCAGCGACGTAGCAGTGCAAATGGGCGAGTCCAACCTCACCTTCAGCGACGAAATCATCCAAGAAATCACCCAAATGCAAGAGGTTTTGGACAAAATGTTCGAAAGTGCATTTTCTACCAAGCACCTCGACCAAGTGGAGGTCTACGAGGACGAGGTCGACCGTTTGACCGAAGCATTTCGCAAAAACATGCTGTATCGTATCCAAAATGCAATCTGCACAGGCGAAAACTCCGTTCACTACTCCACGTTGCTCATTTCCTTCGAGCGTGTTGGCGACCAACTGCTAAACGTATCCGAGCAGCTTCACAAAACAATCAAAACAAAGTAAATCAAAGTCAAAAGGACGCTATTCAACCGAATAGCGTCCTTTTTTTTATTTTCATCATTGCAGCAACCGCACCGTAGGGGACAGGCTTCCCCGACTGTCCTCCTACCCAAGGCAAAGGCTAATTTTTGCAATTTGTAGGGGCGACTATTGGTCATTGCCTTGTAGGCAAAGGTTATGCCACGGCCTGTATTTGTGGTTTTTGTAGTGGACGGCGCCTTCGACGTCCCGCCTATCTGCAAATGGTGGTGTTGTCCACCTTTCTATCCTGCAACTCGGCAATTGGGTGCACCTCTGTTTCAAATCGGTAATCCTTGCCGTTGTCGTCAATATATTTTTCAATCACGTTGTGGCTTGCTACGTTGCTGTCAGGCCCGTTTACTTCCGTTTGATATCTAAAGAAATTTGCATCTTTTGGCATACACTCAACGTCCACGTAATCCTCGCCATGGCCGGTGTTTTCCACTGTCTCAGCCAGCACCTTACGGATATACTCAACGTTTTCGTGGAAGCACAGCAGCTCAGGAAACTTTCCCTCGGGGATGACCTGTTGCCACACCTTGTTTTCGTACTTTGCCAGCAAATCTCTTGCCGTATGAAGGTGGTGCAGCTCCATGTTGAAGTGCTGCTCCCAAATCTTTTTGACGTACCTGTCCGTCTCGTCCTGCATCAGCGAGTAGTACAAGTAGCACTCGGTGTATTCGTGCATCAGCAGCTCCTCAAACCAGGTGCAGTTGGTGTCCTTCAAACCTCCGTACAAGGTTACGTGCTGCTCCTCAATCATGCCAATTTCGGTAAACAGCTGTCTACCCAGCTTGTTGTGGTAAAATCCTGCCTGATTCATGTAGTAGTTCATGGTTTGCTGCTCGGCAGCCGTCAAAATGTTGATGTCCAGCTTGGTCAAGCTGCTTGCCTTGCCAAAGTTTACGTAACGCTTGACGTCGTCTGCAGGATATCTATGCTCGGCAATGGTGGGACGTCCGGGCATAATTTCGGTGTACTTGCCCACAAGTCTTTCGGCAAGGATGCCCTTGTCCATTTCCAGCAGGTCGGCATATCTGTACAGATGGTCAAAGTCCTCCAGCAAAGCAAAGTCCATTGCCTTTTTTACGTACTTGTCGCTTTCTCGCTGAGCAAAAATTGCCGTCAAATCAACAGCCAATTGCTCGTAAGCGATGGTGTTTTCCAGCACGCTTTCGTTGATGGGCTTCAATGCCGAAATGCGTTTTTGCTGTTGTTGCTCTTGTCTGCGTGCAACTGCCAGCTGCCGTCTGACGTCGTTGTCGGGGCAATGTCTATGGAACTGATGGCTAAACCACACGGCCTCGTATTCTGCACCGTTGGCAAGTATGATGCGTACCTTTGTGTAAGGGTCCACCTCAAACTTGTTGTAAGGCTTGGGAGCCAGCTTTTTCCAGTCCAAAAAATCGTGCTTGGTCCTTAGGGGTTTCTCGTCAAATGGATTGATACTCATGTCCTTTCTCCTTGTAATTATACTGCCTCTATTTTTGCCCAAACAATCAGCAATTAAACATGTTTTATGCTATTTGTGTAATAGTATCGACGTACAAAGCCTATTTGTGCAATAGTATCTGCCAAAAGTGAAATCAAAGGCGCAAAATGTCGTCAAAAAAGAATATTTTTGTGCTAAAATTTTCTTCTGCAAAGTAAAATAGTGGTAGATTTGGCTGCTTGTCCGTTTCACACATTTTGTGGAACACATTGTCCACACATGATTGTGGATAATTGTGGATAACTTTGTGGAAAAGTGTACAACTTGCCAATTTTTCGTGCAAAAAAGCAAAAATTTCGTCGAATTTTTTCGATTTTGCCAAAAAGGAAGGATTTTGATGTTTGCAGTTTTTAGGCTAAAAAAGGTATATTTTGCCCTTTCAATTTTGCTTGCGGCACAGCTTGTGCTCACGGCATTTTTGTGCTTTTCCACTTTGGGCAGCAGCTCGGGCGCAGTTGTCGATTTTTCGGTGGCAATCGACGCCGGACACGGTGGCATTGACGGTGGTGTCGTGGGTGTAGGAGGCAGCAAGGAAAGCGTGCTAAATTTGTCCTACGCCAAGGCGCTGGGCAAGGCGTTTGAGGAGCGTGGCTTTGGCGTTGTTTACACTCGCAAAACGGATGCCGGCTTG
>JAFVXX010000015.1 GCA_017500905.1 Clostridia bacterium | reverse complement strand
GTTGTGGTAGGCGGTGCGTCGAGGACGTCGCACCCTACGGTTGAGGTTGTTAAGTCTTGTGTGGACAAGACTCCTTCCACCACAAGTGGTCCCCCTCCCTCAGGAGGGAGGCAAAGCGGCAGAAAACACTTTCACTATTGTTGCGATGTTAGTCCTTTGGGGGATAGGCGGGACGTCGTGGGCGCCGTCCCCTACAAAATATAGTTTATTAATTTGTGCTGCCCATCAAAAATACCTTGAATAATTAGCTATTTATAAGATTAGAAATAGCAACCTTGAGTGCAAATATTTCATGCTCAGACAATTGGATGTCATCAGCTTGGCAAGCCGATACAACCTTGTCATACACGTAAGATTGCATGGAGTCCAATTGAATTTGGACAATTTCTTTAGATAATGCGTCTTCAAATATCCTTGAAAAGTCATTTCTATTGGGGAATTTGTGAGCAATAGACGAATTGCACAATACGTTAATTAACTTTTGAAACACTTTACTACAGTTAGACAACTGATCATCTGTTTTTAGCGTTTTAGAAACTGCATGTACAGTACCTACAGATTGCTTTTGAGGAGTATTAGACAAAATGTATGTTGTCGTATCTGCCAAATTTTTAATCGAAAGCGGCACAAGCAACGTCAAAAACAAACTGATAGCACCACTAATGATCATCAGCAAACCAGCACCAAAATCTTCTGACATAACAACAAAAGCGGATATTAGTAAACTTGCCGCAGAAATTATGCCAATAGCAATTAACACATTCATACGTCTTTTAATTTTAGACATTTGTTCCTTCATTGCATACATAACATACACCTTCCTTTTAATTGATGGCTATATTGTACCCCCCCCGAAAAAATTGTCAATAGTTTTGCACAAAAAAGGCGAGATGGTTCTCGCCTTGTTTCGTGTAGATTTTGTTGTAATGGGGCAAATCAATTTTGGTACTTGGCGCAAATTGCTTGGGCAACCTTGAGGCCGTCGACGGAGGCTGAAACTATGCCACCGGCGTAGCCTGCACCCTCACCACATGGATACAAATTGCAAATTGTTGTGCTTGCAAAGCTTTGCTTGTCACGAAGCATCTTGACGGGCGACGACGTGCGACTTTCTACTGCTGTAAGCACGCCGCATTTGTCAAAGCCGTACATCTTTTTGCCAAAGTCTACCAATGCTTCGGCAAGGGTGTTGCACACAAAGTCAGGCAAGATATCCCACAAATTGGCAGAAACTACTCCACGTGGGTAGGACGGGGTGACACTCCACTCCGTTGACTTGCGTTTGTGTAGAAAATCCACTACGTTTTGCGCCGGGGCAAGGTAATGATTGCCACTATTTACTGCGTTGAAGCAGGCTTCTTCCAAGCGTTGTTGAAACTTTACGCCTGCAAATACGCCTTGTCCTACGTCGTCTTGCGTTACGTTGACAACAAGCGCGCTGTTGCTGTTGGGTGCAAGTCGGTCAAAGTTGCTCATTCCGTTGACTACGATGGTATTAGGTGTGGAGTTGCCTGCCACCACTACGCCGCCTGGACACATGCAAAAGCTGTAGCAGCTGCGTCCGTTGGGCAAATTGACAGCTAACTTGTAGTTTGCCGATTGAAAATCCCTGTGAGTGTTGGCAAGATTGCCATATTGCAGCTGGGAAATGAAGCTTCGCTCGTGCTCGATACGTACGCCCACAGCAAAGGGCTTAAATTGCATTTCGACACCACAGCCGTGCAGCATATGAAAGGTATCTCGTGCGCTGTGGCCTACTGCAAACACTACGTCGTTGCACAAAAGTGTTTGGGCTGTGTTGTTTGATTTGACCTCCACCGAAACTACCTTGCCATCCACAACGTTGACGCCACTTACCAGCGTGTCAAACAAAAAGGTGCCACCGTGGGACGTAATTTCATCACGCATGCTTGCTACAACCCTTACAAGGTTGTCCGTGCCAACGTGGGGTGTGTTACTGCACATTATTTCGCTTGGAGCGCCGCATTTGACAAAGGTATCAAACACGGTAAATAGCAATGGCGATGATATGCCTGTTGTAAGCTTGCCGTCGGAGAAGGTGCCTGCTCCACCCAGCCCAAACTGGATGTTGCTGTTGGGGTTGAAGTCGCCTCCGTTGAAGTAGGTTTTGACCTCCTGCTTGCGCTTATCAACGTTGCTGCCACGCTCAACAACAATTACCCTTGCACCTGCTTTGGATAGATACAGGGAGCAAAACAGCCCTGCAGGGCCACTACCAACCACCACAACCGTTTTGTCGTAGCTTGCAGGCGTAAGGCTTTCTATCACGTTTGAGGGCTTGACGTAGGGCGTTGCCGTTTTGGGAGTTGCGCCGTCCACTTGTGCTACAAAAGTGCAAACAACCCTTAAGGCATCCTTTTTGCGAGCGTCAATGCTTTTTTTGTGTAGCACAAAGCCCTTGACGGCACTTGTTGGCACGCCAAGCGACCTTGCTACGTGACGTTTGGTGGGGATTTCGTCCACCTTAAGGTTGATGGGCTTGGTTAGATAGGTCATTTTGACAAAATTGTTTCCTTGTTGGTTTGGGGGAGTGTGCAAAGGGCTGAGATGGTTGCAAACAGTAGATTGTAACCACCGCAGTTGCCATCCACGTTTAACACCTCGCCTACTGCATACACGCCGTTGGGTAGCTGCATATTGGAGGAAAGCAGGTCGGTTTTGATGCCGCCTGCCGTTACTTGGCTCATTTCGTAGCCCAACAGTCTATCCACCGTGAAAGTGCAGTTTTTGATTAGTTTTACAATATTTGCCACTTCCGTTTTGCCAAAGGACATTACAAGCTCGGCAACCTTGTTGTGCAAAATGCCGTAAAACAGCTGACTTGTAGGTACACCCTGCAAAATGCGATTTGTCAATTCGTCAATCAGTTGCGCCTCGCTTAGACGTGGGCACAAATCCATTTCAATTTGGTAGGTGTGGTTTCTGCCTGCAACGTGATTGCGTGCAATATGCGCCGACAAATCCATGATGCAAATGCCGCTTAGGCCGTAATCCTTAAATTGCACCTCGCCATCCCTGCTGCAAACGGCTTGTCCATCCTGCAGCAGCTTGACGGTGGTTTTTAGGCGCAATCCGTTGACCATCTTGGGCATATTGGAAATTTTGATGGGCACAAGACTGGGACTTGTGGACGTAAAGTAGCTTTGTGGCACAATTTGCGACAGGCTGGGCAGGTTTGCCTGACTGCCACTTCCACAGGCAAGCACCACCTCGTTGCATAGGTGGGTATGAACGTTGGTTGTAACGGCGTAGGTGCCATCTTTGTTGGGACGGACGGCAAGGGCCGTTTGATTGAAAATGGCTACGCCCAGCTTGCTTGCCACGCTGCGCAAGCAATCTACAACCGAGTTGGCGTTGTCGGTGATGGGATAGGCACGGCCAATGCTGTCGGCATAGGTAAATATGCCTATTGAGTTGAAAAACTGCTTGACGTCATCTACACTGTAGCGTGCAAGAAGGCCTTGCACAAATTGGTTGTCGTTGTAGCAGCCTTGAGGCGCAACGTTGTACAAATTGCACTTTCCGTTGCCCGTTGCAGACAGCTTTTTGCCGACACGGCTGTTTTGCTCTAACAAGATGACGGAATGGCCGCATTTTGCCGATGCGATTGCACAGACAAGGCCACTCATGCCACCACCTATTACTACTCGAACCATAGACTCTCCTAAAAAGTTTGTTACAACCATTGTACATTAATTTGCACAATTAGTCAACAAGCAATTGTAAATTGCTTTGATAATTGGCATATTGGTGCAGATTGACACAAGATTGTCCTTTTGTGTGACGGAAAAGACCTGCAAATTGGGCATTTCAATCAATACCCTTGCCAGCCTTGCAAGGATACTAAAGCCATCAAGCGAGTGAATTACGTTGGTTTGATAGCCATCCTCAAGTTGGCTTTCGGTAATTCCTAAAACCTGCTGAGGTGAGCTTGCTGAGGTGATTAGAGTGCCAAAATCGGAGACTTCAAACAGGCTGCGCACGTTGATGGGGACGTTGCTCTGCCGTGCCATTGTGACGGCATCGGGATGTAAAACGTTGGCGCCAAGCCTTGACATCAGGTACATATCATCGTAGCTGATGCACCTTGCAGTAAAAGGCAGACTTACCCTGCTGGGATTTGCCACGCATACGCCGTTGACGTCGGTGTAGTTTTCGTACAACGTTGCCGACAAGGCGCTGGCAAGGATGGCTCCCGAAACGTCGCTACCACCACGGGAAAAGGTTTGCCTGCCAACGCTGCTGCCACCGTAAAATCCACCTGTTACAAAGTTGCCATATAGAGCGTACGCCTTTTTGGCATTGACAAAGGTTTGCTTCAAGTTGACGCTACTTCCGTCAAAGGCAAACAGCTCCTCGGCCTCGACGTACTGATAGCCAAGGTAATGAGCAAACAGCCTTGCCGACATTTCTTCCCCTTTGCTGATGGTGTTGTGGTAGTTGTTTTTGGTTACTATGTCTGTAATAGTACTTGATAAAAGGGCGTCAATTTGAGTATATTGGCATATTTTTGCCAATTTTTGATACTTTTGGGCAACCAAATCGAAAATTGACACGTCAGGCAAATTGTTGTGCAAAGCAATCAACAAATCGGTTACCTTTGTGTCAGTTGGGTGCGTTTTGCCAATGGCTGACACCACTACAACGTGATGATTGGGCGTCAATACTTGCTTGACCTTTGCTGCGTTTAGATGGGTGCAGCACGTACCGCCAAATTTAGAAACTATCATAACCGTAGTATATGAGTGTCGGTGAGGTTTGTTGATTTGTTGGCAAAAAAAGTGCCCACCAATTGCTTGGTGGGCATGCATATTGTGCTTGTCAAAGGGTTGTAAGATAGGTTGCACACAGCACTACTGCTGCGCTTGAAAGCAACGACACAATTAGTGTCAGCCAGTTGTTTTTTAGCCAAAATTTGAAGCTTTTTTTGTTGGATTTTTTCATATTACACCTCTATTCCCCAAATGGTTTCTTCAGCTTCCTTGTTGGTCAAACGCAATGCGTGATCCAAAATTTGCTTAAGCTTGACTGCATCCAAGTAGCGTTGCACCTTGCCGTCGTGCATTGCCGAGATGATACCTGTTTCCTCGCTGACTACAATTGCCGTTACGTTGGGCATGTTTTCGGAAATGCCAATTGCTGCACGGTGACGGGAGCCAAACTCTCGTGGGACGTCAAGATCCTGCGTAAGTGGGACGTAGCAGCCTGCAGACACGATTACGTTGGCTGTAATAAGAACTGCACCATCGTGCAACGGTGTGTTGGGGTGGAACAACGTTTCAAGCAGCTCGGCAGATACGTTTGCCATCAGGCTTGTGCCACTTTCCGAAATGCTTTCGGCCATGTCGTCGGCAATGATGATCAATGCGCCAATGTTGCTACGGGACAGGTGTTGACAGGCACGAAGGATATCGGCTGACGCCTTTTTGAGCTCCTCACGGCCAAGCTTGTCGTTGGCTTCAAACACACCATGCTTCTTCCACGACTTTCTAAACACGTCACGACGGAAATCCTGACCAAACATAAATACGTTTAGCACTGCCAACGTGCCCACTACAAAGTAGAAATAAAACGGGTAGTTGGGCAAATTGCAAAATGCCAAGCAAAATACACCCAAAAGCGCAGCCACCTCAAGCGAAATCAGCCACGACAGGTTGCGATTTTTTGCGTATTGAAAAACAGTGTTGAGTATGATTGTTGATGCCAAGATGACTACAACCCCGGCAATTATTTGTGGAAGCTGCAGATTGGTGGCAAAGCTTTTGAGAAAATCTAACATACTTCTTCTCCATTTGTTTGTTACTAATTATTTTACTATATTTTTTTATAAAAATAAAGTAATTTTGCAAAAAAAGTTGTAAAGATGGACAATTTTGAGGCTTTTTTGCCCCTTGCAAGTAATATAATAGCTCAAAAAGGAGTTTTTTGTGGTAAAAATAGCAATTTTGGGCTACGGAATGTTGGGCAAGGCTGTGCACAGGCTTGCTGTTGAGGATGAGGACGTGGAGCTTGTAGGCATATTTAGTAGAAGAAAATTGGACGTTTGTGGCAGCTTTGACGCAAAGGACATAGATCAATTTGTGGGCAAGATTGACGTGGTTGTGCTGTGCACTTCCAGCATAGACGAAACAATGCCCACAGCAGCACGACTTGCCGGCAAATTTTGCACGGTAGATACCTTTGACGTGCACTCGCAAATTGCCCATTACAAGCAGCAGTTAGACGGGCCGTCACGGGAAGGAGGTACCACCAGCATTGTGTCGATTGGTTGGGACCCCGGCATTTTGAGCATGGCAAGGGCAATTTGTGGCATTACACGGGGGCAAAGCGCCACCTTTTGGGGCAAGG
>JAFVXX010000151.1 GCA_017500905.1 Clostridia bacterium | reverse complement strand
GGCATCTTGTTGCACGGTGTCGCCAATTACTTGATGAGGCTCTTGTTGAGGCTCTGCTTGGCTTGTGCAAGCAGCGGTTTGTTTATTTGACTTGCAACACAAGGCTGCCACAGCCAAAACAAAGGCTACCAAACAAGTAACCGTCATTACTGCCGTCACAAGTGCATAGTAGGTTGCGCCGTCATGGTAGTAAAAGTAGCAAGCTTCACCCGAAACGTAGCCTACTCCTGCCAAAGCAAGCAAGTCAAGCACAAGCCACAAATTGGGCTTTTTGCGAGCAAGCGCCAGCATTGGCAAGCCCAACAGCACGGTAAAGGCTGCTGCAAAGCTAGGGAGTACAAGCAAGCTGCCACCGGGCTTCAAAAACAATCGTGTCACTCCACCACTTGGTAAGACAATTTCCATAAGTCGTGCACTTGTTACCACCAACAAAAAGGCAAACACTAATGCAGGGACAACTGCAAAAAGCATTGATACACCCGTCAAACGGGATTTTACGGATTTTTTCATATACTACTCCTCCAGGGACTACTTGTTTACATACATCGTTGACAAATAAAGGGCAGTTTACACCTCTTCGCCACTTTGAGCATTGACGTCGCCTGCTTTAGCCTCGTCAATTTGCGCCTCGTCGCCTGCTTGTGTGCAATCAGACTGCTCATCTTCAGCTGCCTGCTGAGCCTTTTCCCAATCGTTGTATGCGCCAATATCGGGCAAAACGCACCAGTAAAAGGGGATGTTGACAATTGCAACCAGCACCTTGCACACCACCTGCACCACCACGTTTAGCAGGGGAATCCAGCAAAAAAGTGCATTGACAAGGGTAAGTGCCATTTCTGTTACAAACGACACCACGTAGCAGGGGAATCCCACCACGATGCAAAGCGTCTTAATTAGGCCGTACAAAAAGCCCTTTTTGCGATAGGTAAATATCCAACTGAATCTGTCTTGATAGTATTGCTTCATATTCATTTTACAATGATAGCACACAAAAGCGCTTTGGTCAAGAAAATTAAAAAAAATTTGCACAAAAGCATTGACACATAGGCAAAACGGGGCTACAATATAGGTATATATGTATCCGGTAGGTGAGGCTACCAACGGGATATGGATTGCTACCGTTTTTTTGTGGAGACACGGAACACACGGTCAACAGTAAATGTCGAAGCCAAGGCATTTTCTAATGCAATTTCACCGCCCGTCGGAGTTGAAGCTTGTGATGGTAGTACGATTACTTTTGCTTGGCGTCCGCACCTATCTGGGTGTGGATTTTTTTGTAGGAGGTTGAGCTATGTTTGAAAAGTTTATGGAATTGTTTGAACAACGCAATTATCTAAAAATGAAAGAGCAACTCAACGAAATGCACGCTCCCGACGTTGCAATCTTGCTGGAGGAGGTAGCCGAGGAAAGTCAAAAAAAGTTTTTGATTTTGTTTAGACTGCTCAACAAGGAGTTGGCTGCCGAAACCTTTGTCGAAATGAGCTCCGACAACCAAGAGTACCTAATCAACACCTTTTCCGATGCCGAGCTTAAATCGGTGTTTGAGGAGCTGTTTGTCGACGACACGGTAGACATCATCGAAGAAAT
>JAFVXX010000150.1 GCA_017500905.1 Clostridia bacterium | reverse complement strand
GGCATTGGAATTGAAAACTACGGCGCAAGGCGTTGGATAGGCAAGGGTGGATTTTCCCTTCAGCCATCCGAAATAGCCAAGTTTACTTTGGTTTTGTTTTGCGCTGTGTATATGAGCAAGCGTGACATGAGCAAGTTTGTCAACAGCCTTCCTGTTTGGTTGGTAGGTGGAACGTTTTGCCTGCTTATCATCGCCGAGCCCAACATGTCTATTACAATGTGTGTAGGCTTGTTGATGATAGCAATGCTGTTTTTGGGTGGTATAAAAATCAAGCATTTTGCATTGATGTTGCTGCCTGTTGTTGCGCTGGTGCCTGTGTTGATACTAATTGAGCCCTATCGAGTCAAGCGATTGCTTGCATTTTTGGATCCGTGGGCATCGCCAAAGGACGAGGGATATCAGCTTATTCAGTCACTGTATGCCTTGGGTAATGGCGGCTGGTTTGGCGTTGGCTTGTTTAACAGCAGACAAAAGTACGAGTTTTTGCCCTTTGCCGAAAGTGACTTTGTGTTTTCGGTAATTGGTGAGGAAACAGGGTTTGTTGGTTGCATATTGCTGTTTTGTTGCTACGCCTTTGTGATTTGGCGTGGTGTAAGGATTGCTGCCAATTGTAAGGAAAAATACACCTGCTACCTTTGTGCAGGCATAACTGCCGTAATTGCGATACAAAGCTTAATAAACTTTGCTGTAGTTACGGGCAGTATTCCACCGACAGGCTTGCCTTTGCCCTTTATAAGCTACGGTGGCACGTCGCTTGTGGTGTTTATGTCGGCAGTGGGTATTTTACTTAATTGCTCTAAATTTGGTTGAGGAGTTTGTTGTGTATTACGAAATTCGTGGTGGAAAAAGATTGTGTGGCAAAGTGGCTGTTTACGGAGCAAAAAATGCAATTTTGCCATTGATGGCTGCATCGGTTTTGTCTGATGCTCCCATGCGTATTGACAATTGCCGGCCTTTGGGTGACATTGAAACAATGGGGCAAATTTTGCGAGGTGTAGGCGCTGAAGTAATTTGGAATGGTCAATGCCTAAGCGTGTTTGCCAAGTGCGTAGACAAGTGGCAAATCCCTGCAATGCTGGGCGGCAAAATCAGGGCGTCGGTGTTGCTGTTGGGCGGGCTGCTGGCAAGGTTTAAGAGGGCAACCATACCTCTTCCCGGTGGCTGCGCCATAGGAAGTAGACCCATTGATATACATATTGACGGCCTACAGCGCCTTGGCGCAAGCTTTACACTTTGTGACAACGTTTTGTATGCTGATGGACGCAAAATGCACGGAGGTAAGGTTACGTTGGCCTTTCCAAGCGTGGGTGCAACGGAAAATTTGTTGCTTGCTGCCGTGCTGACAAAGGGCGAAACACAACTTTGCAATTGCGCAACCGAGCCTGAGGTTGTGCAGCTTCAGCAGGTGCTCAAGGAGATGGGTGCACAAATTGACGGCATTGGAACAAGCACGCTTACCATACAGGGAGTAGATGAGCTTGGCGGTGCAAAGGTTGCAGCCATTGGGGACAGAATTGTTGCAGCAACCTATCTTTTGGCAGCAGCAGGGACGGGTGGAAAAATTGTTGTGACGGGAGTAGACAAGCAGCATTGTCAGCCGTTGCTCAATTTGCTTGGCAAGTCGGGCTGCAATTTGTCCTACGATGAGGGCATTTGCATACAGGCAGACAAGCTGAAGGGCTTTGGCAGAGTTGAAACGGAGCCTTTTCCAGGCTTTCCCACCGACGTGCAATCGTTATTGCTGTCTGTAGCGGCAATATGTGACGGCAATACCCAAGTGGTTGAAAATTTGTTTGAAAACAGGCTTGATCACAACGCCGCTCAGCTAAACAAGCTTGGTGCAAATGTAAGTGTAAGCGGCAACGTTGCAAGCGTCAGGGGAGCAAATCTTTTTGGTAGTGACGTATATGCAAAGG
>JAFVXX010000149.1 GCA_017500905.1 Clostridia bacterium | reverse complement strand
TTAAAAGGCTACGCTTTGACGAAGTAATGGTGGTGCAAGATGAAGATTGATGTATGTACACTTTTTCCTGGAATGTTTGACGCCATGAACGTTTCACTTATGGGTAAAGCGCAGGAAAAAGGTCTGTTTGAGCTTAGATGTCACGACATCCGTCAGTACAGCCAGGACAAGCACCACAAATGTGACGATACGCCCTTTGGTGGTGGTGCAGGCATGGTAATGACACCACAGCCAATACACGATGCGATCAACGCTGTAGACCCCAACAGGGAAGCCTTTAGAATCTACATGTCCCCACGAGGCAAAACATTGACGCAGGATATGGTAAAGCAGCTTGCCGAAAAGCAAAATTTGCTTATTTTGTGCGGGCACTATGAGGGCGTTGACCAACGTGTAATCGACATGGACATAGACACGGAGCTTTCCATTGGCGACTACGTGTTGTCCGGTGGCGAAATCCCTGCTATGGTTGTAATTGACGCCGTATGTAGATACGTTCCGGGTGTCCTTGGCAACAGCGAAGCAACGGTTGAGGAATCATTTTCGCAAAATTTGCTGGAGTATCCACAATACACTCGACCACAAAATTACTTAGGTATGGCCGTTCCCGAGGTGCTGGTAAGTGGTAATCACAAGCTGATTGCTGATTGGCGCAGGGAGCAGTCATTGCTTATTACGCAAAAAAATCGCCCCGATTTGCTGGAGAAGTAACATGCATATTCAATGGTTTCCCGGTCATATGACCAAGGCATTGCGAATGATGGAGGAAAACGTCAAGCTTGTCGACGTAGTTGGGTACGTGCTGGATGCACGTGCTCCCTTGTCATGCTTCAATCCATCCTTTGAAAAGCTTACAATGGGCAAGCCCTCCTTGTTTATATTAAACAAGTGCGACCTTGCAGACAAGCAAAAGGTTGACAAATGGCTGGCCTACTTCAAAAAGCAAGGAAAGGTGTGCGTAACAGTGTCGGCAACAAATCTGGGCGAAGCCAGCAGGATTGCAGATGCCTTTGCGCAAATCACCAAGGATATCAACCAAAAGTACAAGGCAAAAGGCGTTTTTAAGCCCGTCAGAGCCATGATAATCGGTGTTCCAAACTGTGGCAAGTCTACCATCATAAACTGCTTGTCCGGCAAAAAGGCCACAATTACGGGAAACAAGCCGGGTGTAACTCGTGGCAAGCAATGGGTACGCCTTGCAAGTGGTGTGGAATTGCTTGATACACCGGGTACCGTATGGTCAAAATTCGAAAATCAAACCGTTGCTCAGCGCTTGTGTTTTATTGGTAGTATCAAGGATGACATCGTGGATATTTACGAGGTGTCGTTGCTTTTGATTGCCGAAATGCAGCAGCTTTACCCAGCACAGCTTTGTGCGCGCTACAATCTGCCCTCAGCCGAGGGATTGCCCGAACAAATTCACAACGCCATTGCTCAAAAGCGTGGCTTTGTTGTGCGTGGTGGCGAGATTGATTGGGAAAGATGCAGCAAGGCAATACTTGATGACTTCAGAAAGGGCAAGCTTGGCCGTGTAACCTTTGAATTACCGGAGGAAATTTGATGTTAGTAAGCTACGACAAAACATATCAACAGCAGGGCTACAGCATGATTTGCGGCATCGACGAGGCAGGTCGTGGCCCATTGGCAGGTC
>JAFVXX010000148.1 GCA_017500905.1 Clostridia bacterium | reverse complement strand
GCTTGCTTCATCATATAGATGATTTTGCCTGGGATTGCTCCAATGTAGGTACGGCGATGGCCACGAATTTCCGCCTCGTCTCTTACACCACCAAGGCTTACACGAAGGTACTTGCGATCAAGGGCGCGCGCAATACTGCGTACGATGGAGGTTTTGCCAACTCCCGGTGGGCCTACAAAGCACAATATTGGACCGTTTAGCTTGTTGGTTAGTTGCATTACTGCGATGTACTCGATTATGCGGTCTTTGATTTTTTCCAAGCCGTGATGATCCTCGTCCAAAATCTTACGAGCCAAAACCAAGTCCGCGTTATCCTTGGATTGCTTACCCCAAGGCAAGTCGCAAAGCCAATCAACGTAGGTACGAATTACGCCTGCATCAGGTGAGGTTGGCGCCATCTTGGACATACGGCTGATTTCCTTGTTTGCCTTGCTGGCAACCTCTTGAGGCATGCCTGCCTTTTCGATTTTTTCACGGTAATCAAGTATTTCGTTTTCGTCTTCGCCAAGCTCCTTGGAAATTGCCTTCATTTGTTCACGAAGGTAGTACTCCTTTTGACCATCTTGCACTTGCTTTTTTACTCGGTTTGAAATGCGTTTTTCGGCCTTTGCAAGCTCAATTTCGCCTACTATAAATGTTGCAAGAAGCTCCAATCGCTTGTCTACTACCGGCTCGGCAAGGATTTGTTGACGATCCTTTGTACGGTAGACAATTTCGTTGGAAACAATGTCAACGTAGGAGTTGACGTCAAATTTGTCTGCCACAACCTGGTCAAGCACTGCCGTGTTTAGCGTTTTGTTGATTTCGGCATACTTTGCCAAATACTCGGTTGTTTTTTTAAACAAGGCATCCACTTCGACCTGGCTATTGATGTAGCACTCGTACGTTTCGATGTCACACAAGCCAAACTCTCCAGCCATGTTTACTGCCGTAAGTCTTGCAGGAGTAATAATTTTGATGCCAGCCGTCAAGGTTTTGCCTTTTTCGGTTAGGCTAAAAATTTCGGCAACAACTCCATGCTTGTGAAAATCTGCCAAATCAAACGGCTTTTCCTTTTCGGCATCCGTTTGACTTACCAAAAAGATCATTCCACCATTTTGGTAGGCATACTTTGCGCTTTGCTTGGATTGTGGTCGCACAATATCAAGTTGTGTGCGTATGTGTGGAAACAAAATGTTGCCACGCAATGCCAACAAGGGCATGTTTGTGTAGTTTTTCAATTGTTCACCTCGTATTTGTTTGTAAAACAAAATTTTCGTTAGTAATTAGTTTACCCAATTATAAGGCAATTTTTTCAATTATGCAAGCAAAATTAAGGCCGATTGAGTAACAATCGGCCTGTAGATCAGCAAGCTTGACGATAAACCTTTGGTTTGTCGTTGCCTTCAATGCAGTTTTTGTCGACAACAACCTTTGTTATCGATTTGTCGTTTGGAGCATCAAACATAAAGTCGAGCATAACGTTTTCCAACACAGAGCGCAAGCCTCTTGCACCTGTTTTTAGTTGAATGGAGCGTTGTGCCACTGCTTTGACGGCGTCATCATCAAACACAAGCTCGATGTTGTCGAGCTTCATCAGCTTTTGGTACTGCTTGATAAGCGAGTTTTTTGGCTCGGTAAGTATCTTTACCAAAGCAGCCTCATCCAATGGGGCAAGACCTACCGTAATGGGAAGTCTGCCGACAAACTCGGGAATCAGACCAAACTTGATGAAATCCTGTGGTTGACAGCTTTTTACAAGTTGACTTGCATCAACCTCGCTGGTAATCAGCTTACTACCAAAACCCAATCCGCCACTTGACGTGCGCTTTTCGACGATTTTTTCCAATCCTACAAACGCACCACCACAAATAAACAAGATGTTTGTGGTGTCGATGGCGATGGCTTCGGCTTGAGGGTGCTTTCGACCGCCTTGAGGTGGCACACTTGCAACAGTGCTTTCGATTATTTTAAGCAAGGCCTGTAGCACACCCTCGCCCGAAACGTCACGGGTGATGGAAACATTTTCCGATTTTTTTGCTATTTTGTCAATTTCGATCGACCCGCGCAT
>JAFVXX010000147.1 GCA_017500905.1 Clostridia bacterium | reverse complement strand
GCAAGACCATGGCAGTACCAAAAAGAAAAACATCTAAACAAAGAAAGCACAAGAGAGCAGCAAACTGGACGGCTTCCGCTCCAACTTTGGTAGAATGCCCTCAATGCCATGAACTTAAAGTATCGCACAAGGTTTGCGACGCTTGCGGTTACTATGATGGCAAACAAGTAGTAGCTACTGAAGAATCCAAATAATTTTTCGAAGTTTTTTTGTTTGAAAAAGGCATCTCGGCAGATCGGATATTCGATCTGCCTTTTTGCGTTGTGAAACAATTTGCCAAAAATGCGTAATTTTGTGAAACAATTGGAATATTTTGCAAATTTTATTGCAATCATATAGATTTTATAGTATAATATTTATTAATAATTATATCCAAGGAGATTCCTATGAAAAAAATTGTTGTGGATATCTACGGTGGCGACAACGCCCCGATTGAAATAATTGAAGGTTGCCTTTTGGCAATGAAGGATTTGACCGATCTTACGGTTGTTATGTGTGGCAATCAAGATGAAATTAAAAACTATCTTGCTGACAAGGTGTACGACGAGACTCGTGTGGAGTTTGTTGATGCCAAGGACGTAATTACTAATGACGAAGCACCAACAGTTGCCATCAGGACAAAAAAGGAGTCCTCTCTTGTAAAAGCGTTGGAATACACCAAGGAAAATGCTGATGCAATTGGTATGGTGTCTGCAGGCAGCACAGGTGCCGTTTTGGCTGGTGCAACGCTTAAGATTGGTCGCATCCGTGGATTACAACGTCCTGCACTCGCTCCATTGTTGCCCACTCTTGTGCCAAATAAGCAAGTGATGTTGTGCGATTGTGGTGCAAACGTTGATTGCAAGCCCGAAATGCTTTTGCAATTTGCTCAAATGGGACATGCCTTTATGCAAAGCATGTTTGGCATCAAAAATCCACGCATTGGATTGCTTTCCAACGGCACGGAGGACAAAAAGGGCAATCAGCTTGTCCACGAAACGTTTGCATTGCTTAAGCAAAGCAATCTAAATTTTGTTGGCAACATGGAGGCACGTGAAATACTTTCGGGTGATTACGACGTTGTTGTTGCAGACGGCTTTTATGGCAATATTGCATTGAAATCTATCGAGGGCGCAGCTTTGATGGTGATGAAAACCATCAAAAAGGAGGTGACTGCCACCTTTAAGCGCAAAATGGGCGCATTGCTTCTTAAGTCGGCATTTGCTGATATCAAAGAAGTGATGGATTACAACAAAAAGGGCGGTGCACCGTTTGTAGGCGTAAACAAGGTTGTTGTCAAATCTCACGGCTCAAGCGACAGAGTTGCAATTTGTGGAAGCATCAAGCAGGTTGTTCAATTGGATAAGTCCAACTTTGTCGAAAACATCAAGCCTTATTTTGCAAAGGTGGAAGAAAATGCTTGATTTTCCATTTGAAAAAATAGAGGCTGCAATTGGTTACACATTCAAAAACAAAAAGCTGCTTTGTACAGCCTTTACTCAC
Source organism: Clostridia bacterium (assembly GCA_017500905.1). Lineage (GTDB taxonomy): Bacteria > Bacillota > Clostridia > Christensenellales > CAG-314 > RGIG5495. The sequence goes on along the minus strand of JAFVXX010000147.1, from coordinate 3,805 downwards.
TCGTCCTATGCCAATGAAAACAGTGTTGAGGGAAACGAGCGTATGGAGTTTTTCGGTGATGCAATTTTGCAATTTGTAACCACCGAGCAGCTGATGAAAACCTATAAAAACAAGGATGAGGGCGATTTGTCTAAGATTCGTAGTGCCATTGTTTCTGCCGAGGGCTTGACAAAGGTTGTAGACGAAATGGGAATTGAAGACTACGTGCTTATGTCTAAGGGTGCAAAAAAGTGCAACACCAGACCCAAAAAGCTGGAGTCCAACCTGTATGAGGCAATTTTGTGTGCTATCTATCTTGACGGAGGCCTGCCTGTTGCCAAAAAATTTGTACTTACAACCCTGTCAAAGCAATTTAAGAATGCACCTACGGTAGTTGACTTTGCTACCGAGCTTCAAGAATATTGTCAAGCCAACAAGCTTAGTTTTGAATATAAGCTTGTAGGACAATCAGTCACCGAAATTGATACGACCTACACCTATCAGCTTTGCGTTGCAGGTACGGTAGTAGCAACTGCTGATGGCGACACGAAAAAGCAAGCAAAACATAACTGCGCAAAAATTTCGCTTAAAAAACTGAATTACAAAAAGTAACGGGAGAAAAAGATGCTCTATCTCAAAAAAATCGAAATGTACGGCTTCAAATCATTTGCCGACAAAATCGAACTTAAGTTTGACCAGCCTATCACGGGTATTGTTGGTCCCAATGGTTGTGGTAAAAGCAACGTAAGTGACGCAATTAGATGGGTTTTGGGCGAGCAAAGCACAAAAACCTTGCGTGGTAAAAAGATGAGCGACCTGATTTTTAGTGGTACGGATACACGTAAAGCAATGAGCTACTGCGAGGTTTCGTTGTTTTTGGACAATACTACACGTATTTTCCCCATTGAAATGGACGAAATTATTATCAGTCGCAAGCTGTATCGTAACAACGATTGCGACTACCTTCTAAATCGCAACATCGTACGTTTAAAGGATATTCAAGACATGCTGCGTAGCGTTGGCCTGGGCAAGGAGGGCTACTCCATTGTCGGACAAGGTCGTATGGATGCAATTTTGAATGCACGTCCCGAGGACCGTCGTGCCATCTTTGAAGAAGCGCTTGGTATATCCAGCTTCCGTGTTAAAAAGGTCGAAACCGAGCGAAAGCTTGAAAAAACTCGCCTAAACATGGAAAGCTTGCAAATTTTGACAAGCGAATTGGAGCGTCAGCTTACACCTTTGCGCCGTCAATCCACTATTGCAAAAAAGTACTTGGATTTGCGTGACAAGCTTCGTTACCACGAAATCAACGCCTACATCTACAGCTACGACCATGCAAGTCAGGATAAAGAGGATGGCAAAAAGAAGGTGGCCGGTCTTACGGAGGAATTCAACTTTAAGACCATCAAATACACAAAGCTAAACGAAAGATACGACGAATTGTTCCACCAAATTGCAACGCTTGAGGATGACTTAAACGTTTTGCGTAACAAGCAAGTGGAGCTTGCCGTCGAGCTTCAACGTCAGGTTGGCGACAAAAATCTGGTGCAAGAGCGTATCAACAACGTTCGTAGTGCAATCGAGCTTGCCGAAAAGGACATTGCCGACTACTGCAGTGCCTTGGAGGATTTGCAACGAGCATTGGCTGAAACACGCCAATTGCTGGCAAAGCGCAACACCGAATTGGTAACCTTGCAAGAGGAAAGCTTGACATTGATTGACGACTACAACACGGCTGCTCGTCATGTTGAGGCTTTGCAAAATCAAATTGAGCAAATCCAGGAGTCTCTTACAGAAAATTTGCGTTTAGTTTCGCAATTTTCCGGACTTCAAGCAAGTGCTTTGACCGAAACGGATGCTTTGCTGTCTCGATTGGACAGCATCAAGGCTCAACAACAGGATATTTCCTTGCGCATTAGCAATATTTCCTCCAAGGAAGGGGATTTGATTACTTTGTACGAGCAATCTAAATTGCAAAAGGAGAAGCTGGAGAGTCAATGTGCCGAGCTTAATAGGAATGTCAAGCAACAAGAGTTTGCATTGCTGGAAAACTTCAAAACAGTTCAACGTCATCAACAACACGTTGCCTCCGAGCAAGGCAGTATTGACTTGCTTGTAGATTTTACCCAAAATTACCGTGGATATCAAAGCAGCGTTCAAAGCCTGATGCGTGATGCAAAGGATGATGCAAGTCTTAAGGCTCATTTGTGTGACGTAGTGGCAAACGTTGTAAACGTTGACAAAAAGTACCAGCTTGCAATGGACGTTGCACTTGGAAACCGTGTTCAAAACGTAATTACAAACACGGTTGACGACGTTAAATACCTCATTAAGTATCTAAACGACAATGATTACGGCAGAGTGACATTCCTTCCAATTGCCTCCATGAAGCCACGTGGAATAGACAAGCCTGAGGTGCTTAAGGAAAGCTGCGTTTTGGGCATTGCAAAGGATTTGATCACCTTTGATGTCAAGTACCAACCCATTTTCAATGCAATTTTGGGTGGTATCATCATTGTTGATACCTATGACAATGCTGTAGCACTATCCAAAAAGTATGGATATGCCCATCGTATTGTAACCTTGACTGGCGAGCGCATATTCAACGACGGCTCGTTTGAGGGCGGTAGTGTCAAATCTAAGGGCGCAAGCTTGTTGTCATACGAAAATCAACTTGCCGAAAGAAACGCCAAACTTGAGCAACTTAAAAAGATGTTGGCAAATGCTGAGGCGGGCTACCAACAAATGAAGGCAAGCTTGGATACCGACAAGCAAAAGTTGGCTCAACTTACCGACAATTTGCACGACGTTGCCCTTCAACTTGCTACAGCAAAGGAGAAAATTGAAACGTCTAACACCTTGAGCAACAGCGACAAGCAGTTGATTTTGTCGCTGACCGCTGAGTCAGAAAAAATTAATACACGTCTTGAGCAAATTGCTAAAAACGGCGACGAATCGGTAATTAAGCTGTCTGAGCTTAAGCAACAAGAGCAAAAGCTTGTTGCTCAATTGGAGCAGCTCAAGGCAAAGCTTACACAGGGGCTTGATCAAAAGGACAAGGCGCTTGAGGTTGTCAACAACAATCGCTACCGTTTGGGGCTGTTGAAGACCAACGTTGCGCAATCCGAGGGCGAAATTGAAACGTTGAAGTCCGACCTTTTGAAGACCGAAGACGCTTTGGACGTAAAGCAGCGCTACGTAGAGCAGCTGAAGGAATCGTTGCAAATTTTGATTGAAGGCTTGGATAACACAGGCGAATACGAAGAGCTTTCGAATCAATTGGAAGAAATCAAAAGCCAGCTTTCCGTTGCTACACAAACAAAAGCAGAGCTTAATGCTGAGTTCCAAAAGGCAAGTGACGAGCGCATGCAATTGTCCACCGAGCTTGAGGGCTTGCGCAGCGCAATCGACATGGAAGAGTACAAAATCCAAAAGATCGACGACGATTTGCAAGAGCTGCAACAACGTGTTTTGGACGAGTACAACGTCACGTATTCGGCAGCAATGGCGTACAAGGACGAGGAGTACTCTATTTCCGAATCTAAGGTTCAAATTGCCGAGCTGCGTCAATCAATGCAAAATTTGGGTTACGTCAATGTAAATGCTATTGAAGAGCTTAAAAACGTAGAAGAGCGCTACGCAAGTATCCAAGAGCAAATGCAAGACTTGACCAAGGCCGAAACTGACCTCAAAGACATACTCAAGCAGCTTACAATCGAAATTGAAGGCAGATTTGCCACAGGTATCGTCGAAATCAACGAAAACTTTAAGACTGTATTTAGAGAGCTTTTCAACGGTGGCAATGCAAAGCTTACGCTTGACAGCG
>JAFVXX010000146.1 GCA_017500905.1 Clostridia bacterium | reverse complement strand
TTTTGATGCCTGCAATCGCCCACCAAATGAAGTAAACGCCTGCAATCAAAATCATTGCGCCACGAGCCATACCAAACCAGTAGCCGCCAACCGAAAATGCAAGGATAATGCCGGCAGCAGGTGCCCACTCGCTAAACAATCCGTCGTTTAGTGTCGTAATCATGCCTGCCAAGCACAAAATTGTCATAGTAAGGGGCCACGCAAGGGCAGCAAAGCCCTTGTATCTTTGTGCGCCGTCCGGTCTGATGAAGGGCTCAAGACTAATTTTGCCACTGCCTATTCTAAAAAGCATAATTGCCAAAAACACAAAGCAGCCGGCAGCCAAAAAATGTACTACAGTTTTTCCTTTTGTCATATCAAATCTCCTCTATTATGGAGTGGGAACGTATTCCCACTCAAACAATGCGTCAATAAGCTGAGTGATGGTCATTTTTTTCCAATCGCCCGAGGTGTAGGTAAACGTCGTGTCGTATTGCGCACGGAACAGCAAATCTTGGTCGATTTGTTCGCCGTAGTGCACTTCAAAAAATCCGCTGTCTATCAAGTCGCCCATGGTAAGCTCGTGTACAATGGACGCAATTGTGTCGCCGTGCAGCTGTCCAACAGTAAGGTCGGCAATTTTTTGGTTAAACGGAGTAGTTTGCAGTCCCGTCACGTTGTCGTACCACTTGCCGTCATGGTAGTTTAGGTCAAGCACAACGCCCAGCTTCATATCAGAAATTGCAGTTGGTATTTCGCTGATGGTTTTGTCTGCGATGGCTTTAAGTATATTGTTGGATGCAATTTCGGTCTCGGACAAAATTTCGTTAAGCTTCAATCCGTTGATGGCATTTGTAATTGTGTCTTTGTCAAGACTTCCCACCTTCATATTGGCAAGTGTAGCAGTTGCGCCCTTTACTTCCTCAACCCAGCCTGTGTCGGTTGCGTTGCGTGTGTAGCCCAGCACTTGACCAAGATACAAATTGTTCAAATCGGCTGCCAAGGTTTGAGTGGTGGAGTTTGCCAGCAGCTTAAGCACGTTGTTTGTGTCCACTTGGTCGCCCAGCAGTTGACGAAGCGTCAGCGTGTTTACCTTGTTGGAAATGTTGCCGATTGGCTCGTCAGCCAAGGCTGCAAGGATGGTGTTGTCATCTACGTCGTCGCCCATTACGTCACGCAACGTCAAGTCGTTTACAAGCGAACCAATTCCGTTGGTCTTAATTTCGCTGATGGTTTTGTCAGCAAGCAGGCTGTTGACGCCCTCCACCCAAGCAGAGCCTTCCACCCAAACGGTGTAGCACTTGCTGGTGCACTCGTCAAAGCTTGTATGCGAGCACAGCTTGTATGCGTCGTGCCAAGTTGTACCCACCTTTTTTGCACCTCCAACGCCCGCTTTGTAAGCAAGGTTGCCACGTACTTGGTAGTCTGCAACGTCAACCTCTGCCGTCAATTCGTAGCCCAAAAACTTACCGATTGGTGCCGTGTCAAGGGAGGAAACCATTTCATTGATGGTTTTGTCTGCAAATCCCTCCAGCACGGTGCCGTCAATTTGGTCACCCAGCAACTCGCCAATGGTCATGTTTTCAAATTCGCTTGGAAGCTGGCTGATCGCCGTATCCTTAAGTCCTTCAAATGCCGAGCCGACAATGCTGTCACCCATCACGTCGCCAAGTGTGATGTCGTCCAGTAGTGCAGTGATGTTGAAGTCGCCGCCTGCCAGCTCCTCAACCTTCAGGTTGGAAAGCACGGCGTACAGCTTGCTTACCTCCTCCGTGCCGTTTTTCCAAACAAAGTCGTAGCACGTCTCGGTGTGAGTGTGAGCCTCCTCGCAGTCGCAGCCTGCAAGGTACCAGCCTTCGCCATCAAATTTGTATGTATTTGCTCCTGCCAAAACCACTTTGTCCTCTACAAGCGACGTTTCCTCGCCTGTAAGGGTGTATTCTGTGCGAACGTAGTTGAGCAGTGTGCCAACGTACAGGTTTACAAGCACGCTGTTTACGGCAAGGTCGCCCGTGTCGCTGATGAGTTCGCCCAATGTGGTGTCGCCCAGCACGTTGCCAACAAGGTCAACCTCGCCCTCGGCTGCACCGCTAAGCACCTCGGCCAGTACGATGTTTGAAATAGGGCTCAATTTGTCGTCCGTTTTGATGGCAAGCAGCAAATTGCCGCCCATTGCGCCGTTTGCAAGTGGCCCTACAGGGGTGTTGCCCAGCGCTGTCATCAGTTGGCTTTCTGAGGAATCAAATCCCGTCGCAATCCACTTCAAGGGCACGTTGTCCAGCACTCCAAGAGGGTTTTCTCCCAGCAGCTCGGACATGCTGTGCTTTTGCATCTCTGCAACAAGGTCGGCATTAAAGGTCAAGCCAAGCATAGCTGCCACGTCCAGTGCACCTGCAACGCTTGTTTGGTCCAAGGCCTTGTTGACGCCGTCCTCAGTAAACAACGTAAACAAAGGCATTTCCTTGATGTTGTCTGTAAGTGTAAAGCCAAACAGCACCGAAAGGTCGGCATTGTACTTTTCCTCAAAGTCTGCAACGGAAAAATATTCGCCCTCGGTGTTGGGGTTGGTAATATTTTCCTCTGCAAGCATCTTGGAAATTTCGTTGTAGGCATCCAGTATCGAAAGCTGCGCCAAGTCGCCCAGTCCCTGACTGTTGGGGACGTAGGTTTCCAACGAGGTTTTGGATACAAACACGTATCCGGCAATGCCCAGCCCTGCAAATAGGGCAAATATTCCAAAAAACATACCAAAAACAAATGCTAAAAATCGTTTCATAGTTGTTTCTCCTTGTTTTTTTCGTCTGCTACAGGCAGAAACGAATCAAAAATGATGTTGTCGTAGTGTTGCATAGTATCTTTATATTGCTGCTGGCTTCGTATTGTCCAGCACAAGATTGGCATTTTTTTACGCAGCTTAGCCACCCTCTTCATTTTGGCAATGCTTTGTACGTCGTAGGCAACAAACCTGCTGCCATTCCACCTGCAAAGCAACAGGTGCTTAAGTAAAAATATCGTAAGCTTGGGCAATGGTGCATCTTTAAGCTCGCTTGCCAGCTGCCCACAGACAAAGCTTGGATGGTGCTTTCTAAACCACCTGATGATTATAGGATTAAACGATTCGATGGCAAACTCGCCCTTGTAGGTGCAAAGTGCGTCGGCAACCTTTTGCTCCACAACGCCCACCTTGTGTTGATGAGCCTTTATTTCTATCAGCAAGGGTGTCTTGCCGTCCACCGTATTCAGCACCTGCTCAAGCGTAGGGATTGTGACGTTTGTATCCAGCAGCGTAACGCCCATCAGCTGTAAGTAGGTAATTTGCCTGATGTCGCCGCTTAGTGCCGTCATACGCTCCAGCGTGTCGTCATGAAAGACAACTAATACGCCGTCGGCTGTCATTTGTACGTCAAGCTCGATTGCAAAGCCCATTTCAACAGCCCTCTCAAATGCGGGCAACGTGTTTTCGGGGATGGCTTTGTTGTCAAAAAGCCCTCTGTGAGCAATGTATTTGTTTGTCAGCCAGTTGTTTGTTTTCATAAATTACGTCCAATGATACTTAATTATAATACTTTTTTGAAACAAATGCAAGATATTTACAAAAATACTTTTTAATCATATAGACAAATTTTGCGTTTTGGGTTATAATGTAACAAAGTAACATCAAGGAAGTTTGTATGAAAAACATTCGCAACTTTTGCATCATAGCGCACATTGACCACGGCAAAAGCACCCTTGCCGACAGACTTATGGAGTACACGGGGCAGGTGGCAAAGCGTGACATGGAGGCGCAGCTGCTTGACAGCATGGATATCGAGCGTGAGCGTGGCATCACCATCAAGCTTACGCCCGTCCGTATGAATTACACCTACGAAGGGGTTGATTACGTGCTAAACCTAATCGACACTCCCGGCCACGTCGACTTCAACTACGAGGTTTCTCGCTCGCTTGCAGCCTGCGAAGGAGCCCTTTTGGTGGTGGACGCATCGCAGGGCGTCGAGGCGCAAACGCTTGCAAACTGCTACTTGGCAATCGAAAACGATTTGGAAATCATCCCTGTCATCAACAAAATAGACCTACCTTCGGCAGATATCGACGCTGCTAAGGCAGAAATTGAAGAAACTATTGGGCTTTCTGCCGAGGATGCGCCGTTGGTTTCGGCAAAAGAGGGGCTCAACATCACGGACGTTTTGGATGCTATCGTAACACGTGTGCCTGCACCCAAGACGGATGGTGTAGCCAACAGTCTAAAGGCGCTTATTTTCGACTGCCAATACGACAACTACAAGGGCGTAATCATCTTCACTCGCATTTTTGAGGGCAGCGTAAAGGTTGGCTCCAAAATCAAGATGTTTGAAACAAAGGGCAAGGAGTTTGACGTCACCGAGGTAGGCATTTTTGCACCTTCTATGAAGCCTGTCGATCAGCTTTCAGCAGGCGACGTAGGCTACGTTTGTGCCAGCATCAAAACCGTTTCGGACACCAAGGTGGGCGACACGATCACCGATGCTGCCAACCCATGCGACCAGCCGTTGACCGGCTACAAGGAAGTAAAGCCTATGGTTTACTGTGGTATTTTCCCTGCAGATGGCAGCAAGTACAACGATTTGAAGGACGCCTTGGAAAAGCTTAAGCTCAACGATGCCGCATTGACCTACGAGCCGGACGTTTCGGTTGCGCTGGGATTTGGCTTCCGTTGTGGATTTTTGGGGTTGCTGCATATGGAAATCATCCAAGAGCGCTTGGAAAGGGAGTTTGACCTTGATTTGGTAACCACAGCACCCAGCGTCAGCTACCGAGTATACACAACCGATGGCGAAATGATGCTCATCGACAATCCAACCAAGCTGCCTCCCGTCACAAAAATTGACTACATGGAGGAGCCCATCGTTGCGGCATACGTGTACTGTCCACCCGAGTACGTTGGACCTGTAATGGAGCTTTGTCAGGAAAAGCGTGGTGTATTTATTGATATGACCTACGTAGACACAAAGCGTGTGCGCATTGCCTACGACATTCCATTAAACGAAATCATCTACAACTTCTTTGATACGCTTAAGTCACGCACACGTGGCTACGCAAGCTTGGATTACGAGGTCAAGGGCTACGTCCGTGGCAAGCTGGTCAAGCTGGATATGCTACTAAACGGCGAAATGTGCGACGCATTGTCTATCATTGTCAACGAGGAACGAGCATATGCCCGTGGCCGTCAAATAGCCGAAAAGCTTAAGGACGCCATCCCAAGACAAATGTTTGAAATTCCCATTCAGGCGACTATTGGCAACAAGGTCATAGCAAGAGAAACCGTCAGGGCGCTTCGTAAGGACGTATTGGCAAAGTGCTACGGTGGCGACATCACTCGTAAAAAGAAGCTTTTGGAAAAGCAAAAGGAAGGCAAAAAGCGTATGCGTCAGGTTGGTAGTGTAAGTGTACCAAGCGAAGCATTTATGTCCATTTTGAAGATTGACGAGTAATTTTCTACTAAAAAACCGACTTCCTATGCTTGGGTTGTCGGTTTTTGCATTTGTATCTAATTTTTGGGCAAAATTGGTCAAAATTGCCGATTTTAGCCCAAATAACAACAAAAAAATAGAGTTTTACACACTACTATTACATACATAGTATCTAAAAATGGCAACAAAAACACTCAAAAATTTTCAGCGAAATACTGCAATTTACGTGCATTTTCCCTTTTGCAAGCAAAGGTGCAAATATTGCACTTTTTTGTCGTGCTGCAACTACAATTTGGCAGATAGCTACTTTGACGCTTTGTGCAAGGAGCTGGTGCAAAATGCTCGCAAGGACGTAGTAATTACTTCCATCTTTTTTGGTGGTGGCACGCCAAGTAGTGTTGACGCAAAGCACCTGCAAATGGTGTTTGACGCCATCTACAACAACTATTCTGTTGCTCCAAATTGCGAAGTAACCGTAGAGTGCAACCCGGAAAGTGTAACTCAGCAAAAGGTGGATTTGTTTGTCAAAAACGGTGTCAATCGTGTAAGTATTGGATTGCAAAGCGCCAACGACAACACTCTAAAAGCCATTGGCAGGTTGCACAATTACCAACAATTTTTGGATGCAGTAAATTTGTTTGTCAATGCAGGACTAACAAATATCAACGCCGATTTGATTATCGGTCTACCGGAAAGTGCAACCGACTTTGAAAACACGCTAAACAAAGTTGTCAATTTGCCGCTAACTCACCTGTCCGTCTATGCACTCGAAGTCTACCCAAACAGCCAATTAGACCAAGAAATCAAACAAGGCAAGCTTGCCGTCAATCAAGATGCCGATTACCTTGCCAATTTGTACGACGTTGCGCTGGAAAAGCTGTCAAAGCACGGCTACAATAGATACGAAGTATCTAACTTTGCTAAGCAAGGCAAGGAGTGCCGCCACAATCTGGCATATTGGAGATGCCAAAGCTACTTTGGTTTTGGCGCATCAGCACATGGCTATATGGACGGAATCAGGACGGAAAATGCATCAGATATCAGCCAATACGTCAACCTTATCAACACCCAAGGCAGCGCAGTAGTAGATAGCAACCTAATTGACGTTGCCGAGCAAATGGACGAATACGTAATGCTGGGACTACGCCTGCAAAGGGGCATTTCCGTCACCGAATTTTACAATCGTTTCAATTGCAATTTAGAGGATGTCTACCCCAACGTAGGCAAGCTAATTTACCTAAAAATGCTACAAAAAAGGGAGGATTACTTCACAAAGGAGGACTACATTTCCGTTCGCCCCGACAAATTTTACGTGCTAAACGAAATTTTGACGGAAATTTTGTAGTATTTTGTCAAAGCTTGTCAAAATTTGCAACACAATTAAACAAAAATCATCCAAAAGCAAGCAAAACAACCACTTTGTTTGCTTTTATTTTGTAAATTTTGTATAAATTACCTTTATATGCTTGTCAATTTTTGACCAATTAGGTTATAATGATTGCATACAAAGGAGAGAAACTATGAAAATTGTTCAACTACGCTACTTTCAGCGTGTATGTCGCTACCAAAGCATAACCAAGGCAGCGGAAGAAATGTACGTATCACAGCCTGCAATTTCCTTTTGCATCAAGCAATTGGAGGAGGAATTTGGCGTCAAGCTGTTTTTGCGTCGCAACAACAAGCTGCAGCTTACCACTGAGGGGCAATATTTTTTAGAAAAAGTAAATTTTATCCTGAATTCGGTAGACAGCCTAACAGCGCAAATGAAGGACATGGGTAGCAATCGCAACCACGTCAAAATTGCCATGCCTGCAATGGTCAGCACCTTTTTGTTCCCCGCATTGTTCAATGCGCATTCTAAGCAATTTCCAACAGTCGAGCTTGAGATGTTGGAAACAAGCTCGCTTCAGGTAACTAAGCTTGTCGATTCCGGCTCGGTTGACCTTGGCGTAACCATCTACGACCCCGCTTTGCACGAGGATTACAACGTTTTGCCATTGATGGACACCGAGCTTATGTTTTGTGTCAACAAAAATCATTCTCTTGCAAAGGCAACAACCCTCACCTACAAGGATTTACAACACGAGCACGTCATTTTGTTTAAGGCCGACAGCGACCAAAACGTACAAATCAAGCGTGCCTTCAAGGAGGAGGACGTCGAGCCCAACATCCGTTTGTATTCCTCACAGCTGTATACAATCAAGGAAATCTTGTCTTACGGCAATACGGGAGCCTTTTTGTACAAGCAAATTGGCGAGCTAAACAGCGACCTTGTTTGCATTCCTATGCAAAACCCCGTCAAGCAAAAGTTTGTTTTGGTTTGGGCAAAAAACACCAGTATGTACACCGATACAGAAAACTTTATCAACTTTGCAAAAACATTCAAATATCAACAAGGAGAGTAGTGTAGTATGAATATTTGGCATGATATCAACCCCAGTCGCATTTCTATCGACGATTTTGTAGCAGTAATCGAAATCCCCAAGGGTAGCAAGGAAAAGTACGAGCTTGACAAGGAAACGGGCAGACTGATTTTGGACCGTATTCTTCACACGTCCACTCACTATCCTGCAAACTACGGCTTTGTGCCCCTTACGCTGGCAGGCGACGGCGATCCAATGGACGTGCTCGTGCTTTGCTCACAGCCATTGGTACCCCTTTCCATGGTGCGTTGCTACCCAATTGGCGTAATCACCATGAATGACGGTGGCGAAATGGACGAAAAAATCATTGCAATTCCATTTTCCGACCCCAACTACAAC
>JAFVXX010000145.1 GCA_017500905.1 Clostridia bacterium | reverse complement strand
TCCACAGAAACACTAAAGCCTACCGACGACTTGTGACCTCCAAACTTAACAAGCAAATCCTGACACTTGATAAACAAGCTGTGCAAATTTACTGCATCAACGCCACGAGCCGAGCCAACGTAGTTGTCGCCATCTCTACACATAACAAGGGTTGGGTAGTTATACTTTTCACGTAGTCTGTTGGCAACAATTCCTAATATTCCATGCTGCCAGTTGTCACCGGCAATAAACACCAATCTGTCACTTTGAATAGCAACCGAGTCCAGCATGCTTTCGGCCTCTACTATTGTTTCCTCCAAAATGGTGCGACGAATATCATTGATTTCAAGCAGCTTTTCCACCACTTGCTTTGGCACACGCTCATCAAGCAGTAGCAATGTCAAGGCATCGTATGGATTTCCTACACGACCTGCAGCATTTATTTTGGGAGATATACGCAAAGCAATTTCCTTAGTAGAAATTTCCTTGCAGTTGGACAGCTCTGCCAGCTTACACAAGCCACGATGGTTGAAATTGCTTAGTCCAAGATTGGTCAAAGCCCTGTTTTCGTCCAACATGGGCATCATATCTGCAATTGTGCCAATGATTGCAAGGTCGGCATACTTGGTTGCATTGTCCCTTCCGACAAGAGCCTCTACCAGCTTGTAAGCCACGCCCGAGCCACTTAGATATGCAAATGGGTAGCCAAGCTTGGGATTGACACAAACGCAATCAGGCAACTCATCGGGAATTTCGTGGTGGTCAGTAACAATTATGTCCACTCCATCGCCAAATTCTTCCTTAAGTGATGCAATTTCGTCCTTGTTGGATATGCCGCAGTCAACAGTAATCAGCAAATCGTACCAATTTTGCTCAAACGCACGTAGCACCAAATCACAATGCAAGCCGTAGCCTTGCTCACGATTGGGGATGATGACGCTGTTTTCTATACCCATATTGGTAAAAAACAACGACAGCAATGCTGAGGCAGACAACCCGTCGGCATCATAGTCACCGTAAATCAACACCGAGCCTTGACTTTGCAACACTTGCGTAACAATTTCAACAGCCTTGTCCATATTAAGCATTTCAAAGGCATCGTAAAAGGTAGGAGCAAAAAATTTGTCCATATTTTGGACGGTTACACCCCTTGATGACAAAACCCTTGCAAACGGCAAGGGAAAGCCTTGCTCTACAAAAGCTTCCACATCGCTTGCTATTACGTTGTTGTTGATTTGATACTTTTGTTTCATAATAAGCACAACAGCCCTCTATAAAATAGAAGGCTGTCAGTAAATTAAAAATTTAGGTTAAATTAGTCTTGAATTGCGCCGGTCATAATTGCAAACAGGTGGTTTGTACCAAAGGTTGCAACCAACGAAACAACAGCGCTGTATACCAATGCATTACCCAAAGAAGCTGTAACCGCTGTAGGAATTACCCACAAAACGATACCTGCTACCAAAACAGCCAAGTTTACAATCAGCGTTTGCTTCCAAGAAAGATTGAAAGCTCTGCCAATAGCAACTTTTGTGGATTTGCCATCCAAAAGGTTTGCACGGACTTTGCCAAGAACAAGGTCGGTTAGATAGAACATGACAACAAAACCAACTAAAAATCCGGCAATAGCATATACGTTTAGATTTACAAAGTAAACCAAAGCAGCAAAGTAGATTACGCCTGTTGCAGCAATCAGGAAAGACAACACTGCAGACAAACCAATCACCTTGTACTTAGCAACAAAGTAAACAGCAGCAGCAACAATCAAAGCCAAAAATGCCCAGCCGACAATAGCCGAAACGTTGGTTGTATCAACTGTGCCGTAGTCTGTTTCACTGATGTCAAATGCAAGACAGCCGTCATTGATGTAGCTTGCCAAAATCTTTGCTTGAACCGTGTTGCCTGTGTAGAACTGCATTGTGCCACCGGAGTACAAAACTTGGTATGCAATTTTTTAGTCTATAAAGCAGTAAGCACTGATGTTGTTGCCTGTGCTTTCGACGATGTTCTTTGCAGCTTCCTTACCAGCCTCGGTCAATTCGACGTTTACAATAAACCACTCGTTTTCGCCGTTTACGTAGTGAGACGTCTTAGCCTTTTTGAACAGGTCTTCTTCGGCATTGTTGCTCAACAAAACGTTTGCTGCATCGTAGTCTTCCGAATCGGGAGAAGTAATCTCAACCAAGCCTCTTACAGCAAGGCTACTGATGATAGAAGCTGCTTCGGTTGCGTTGTAAGCAGACGTTGTTGGGATTGCAACGTAAAGTTGACCATCTTCGTTTACCTTTACAGGTACACTGTAGTAGGAGTAAACCGAAGCAAATCTCTTAGACAAAATCTTTTGAGCTTGTGCCGTTGCATCGGAGAGTTGCTCGTCAGTCAAATCACCTTGATCAATCTTGTATGTAGACCAGGTAGATTCGGAAAGCAATTGACCTCTTTGAATCATGTGGATTGGAGCATGGTAAACACTTGCTTTGTTACCAAACTCTATTTCATCGGGTAGTACAGCAAATACAGCAAAGAACAATACCACTGCTGTAATTAAGCTTATCAAAACGATGGACGTTTTTTTAGACATTTATATTAAGCCTCCTTGTGTTGAAACTACATTAACTACTTTATTATATATATAATAAAGAAATAAGTCAACTGTTTTTACGCTCTTTTGCGTATACATATAGTGCACATTCTAAACGTTTCTTCATCATAGCACACGCAATTTCGTATGGTTGGTTGATATTTCCGTTGAAATGGACGGCATTTGCTGCACATCCACCACTGCAATGATACTTTGCCCAGCAATCACTGCAGATTGTTTTGGTTGTCAAATTGCTTTCTCTAAAGAAATTTCGCTTGTCCTCATCCAAAGTCTTGTCAAAGACGTTACCAAGCAAAAAGTCCTTTTCTCCTGCAAATTGATGGCATGGGTAGATGCTTCCATCGGGTGTAATTGCCATATATTCGCTACCTGCGCCACAACCAACAAGACGCTTTTTGTAGCATGGTCCGTTTTCCAAATCTACAACAAAGTGGAAAAAGCTGAACCAAGTTTTTTCATCGGCACGACGCTTGACGTATTCCACAGCAAGCTTTTCGTAGTTGTCACAAATTGTTTGCAGCTGCTCGGGCTTGATTGCAAGCTCGTGATCACTTGGCAAAACTACAGGCTCGACAGACACTTGGTCAAATCCCAAATCGGCCATAGCAATTACGTCGTCGTAAAAATTGGCATTTGCACCAGTAAACGTGCCACGTATGTAGTAGCTTTTGTCGCCACGGATGGATCTGAAGTACTTGTACTTGTCCACAATTACGTCAAAGCTTCCCTTACCGTTGACGGTTGGACGATGGAAGTCGTTGATTTCCTTACGTCCGTCAAGGCTCAAAACAACGTTTTCCATTTCAGCATTTAGGTAGTCGCTTGTTTCCTTGTCAAGCAACACGCCGTTGGTGGTTGTAGTAAACTTAAACACCTTGTTGTGCAGCTTCGCTTGCTCCTTTGCATACTCAACCGTTTGCTTAAGCACGTCAAGATTCATCAAAGGCTCGCCACCAAAAAAGTCAACCTCCAAATTGCGTCTGTTGCCGCTGTTTGCAATCAAAAAGTCAATTGATGCCTTGGCAACCTCCAAGCTCATGTGCATACGCTCGCCATGATATGCGCCTGTACCCGCAAAGCAGTACTTGCAGCGCAAATTGCAGTCGTGGCTCATGTGTACACACAAGGCCTTGACCTCCTTACTTTTGACGCCTGCAACAACGTTTGTTGGAGCACTTGCATCAAGTAGGCCCTCAGCCTCAAGCTGCTCAAGCTCGCTTT
>JAFVXX010000144.1 GCA_017500905.1 Clostridia bacterium | reverse complement strand
TGCGTCATACAGCCTAAAACCACAACTATTAGGTTTGGATTTGCCTTTTTGACCTTTTTGAGCTGACCAATGTGACCAACAATTTTTTGCTCGGCAGTTTCTCGTATGCAGCAGGTGTTGAACACAATTACGTCTGCAAAGGCTTGGTCGTCGGTCGGCCGATAATTTAGACCCTCCAATATGCCTGCAACCTTTTCGGATTCGTGTATATTCATTTGACACCCGTAGGTGTGGATATAGTATCTCATAATAAACTCCTATCTTAGTATTATAACTTTTTTTGTCAAATTTTTCAATAAAAACAAATAAAAAACTTGTAATAAAAGATAATAAAACTACTATGAGGACAAAATTTTTTAGAAAAACTGCACTTGTAATTGCTTTGATTACACTAATTGGCATAATTTCCACTGCCGTTTTGTTTATATGCTTTATAAAAAGCCCTAAATTTGTTGCACTTGACTTCACACGCCTTAACAATGCAAAAAGCAACATTACAATGCTTGATAGGTATGGCAACAGGATTGACGAGGCAATCTACCTCGACAAATACAAGCAAACAGACATAACTAAGCTGCACGACTACACCTTGGATGCCTTTGTAAGTGTGGAGGACAAACGATTTTACAAGCACAGCGGGGTGGACTTGAGGCGAATTGTAGCCGCTGCTGTAAACAACGTAAGGACAGGTACGCTTAAGGAAGGGGCTTCCACCATAACTCAGCAGCTAATAAAAAACACCCATTTAGACAACAAAAAAACCTTTATACGTAAGCTAAACGAAATTGTGCTTGCAAAACAGCTGGAGCAAAGGCTTAGTAAGGATGAAATACTGCAAATCTATCTAAACACCGTTTACTTTGGCAAAAATGCATACGGAATTGAAACGGCAAGTAGGCTGTACTTTGAAAAGGATGCAAAGGACTTGACGCTGTCGCAAAGTGCGGTGCTGGCAGGTATGCTTAAGGCACCAAACAACTACTCTCCGTTGGTTGACATACACAAATGCATCAACAGGCGCAACGTTGTGCTTAAAACAATGCTGGACAATGGCTACATTGATGCTGAGGCGTACCAAACAGCAAAAGATGAGGAAATTGTTGTAGCAAACAGCGGCAGCTTTGGCATAGAGACAGACTACGTCTACCAAGCTTTACAGGAGGTTTGCAAGCTACTTGACTTGTCGCAATTGCAGGCACTAAATAGCAAATTGACAATATACACCAATTACGATCCACTTTGTCAGCAGGCGTTGGAATACTCTGTAAAAAGCAACACAAACAGCAGCTTTTGTGCAGTTGTTTGCAACAATGACAATTGCGGTGTAGCTGCATACTACGCAAAAGGACGCAATGCAACTGACAAACGGCAGGTCGGATCAACAATTAAGCCCTTTGGAGTGTATGCCCCAGCGCTTGAGGAAGGCAAAATCACGTTGTCGTCGCCCGTTTTGGATGAAAAAACAAGTTTTGCTGGCTACTCTCCCAAAAACTTTGGGGACAAATACGTTGGTTGGACAAATGTCAAAAACAGCATTAGTAAAAGCCTGAATATACCTGCTGTAAAGGTGCTTAATAGCGTTGGAGTTGACACTGCCAGCAAATATATAGGCAAAATGGGCGTTGAAAATGCAAAAAAGCAGCAAAACTTGTCGATGTCTTTGGGAAACGTAAATGGTGGGATGGATATGTGCGAGCTTGCTCAATGCTACTTGACACTTGCAAATTACGGAAAATATCAAGAGATAGCGTTTGTGGAGCAAATTGACAACAAATTTGGTACAATTTACAAGCGAAAGCAAAACAAAAAGGAAGTTTTTTCGGAGGAAACGGCATATTTGGTTACGGATGCGTTGATAGACGTAAGCAAAAACGGCACCGGAAGGACGCTTGCAGGACTTGATTTTGAAGTTGCAGCAAAGACCGGCACGGTTGGAGATGCTCAAGGCAACACGGACGCCATTGTTTGCGGCTACACTACCGAACAAACCTACTGCATTTGGCTTACAAATGAAAACAAAAGCAACTTTACAGGTGGAGGCGAGCCGGTAAACGTTTTGAACAACTACTTGCAAATTAAATGCAAAAACAAAGCTCCGTGCAGCTTTGAGGTTCCGTCAAAGGTAGTAAAAATTGCGATCGACAAAGAGCAGCTTAGCAAGCATCAGCGAGAATACGCTGCAAGCAGCCTTGACAGCGAAAAAAACAAGCAATACTTTTACTACAAAATGGGTACGGAGCCAACCGAGCAAAGGCTTGATACTGAAATTGACTTTGAAATTGAGGTAAACGAAAACAATTACGTAGTAATCAATTGTAAAAGAGATGCCGATCTGAGGTACGTACTTGAAAGAAATTGTGAAAAACAAGCCTTGATTGAGCTAAGTAGCGACAGATATGTTGACAATATAGTTGAGATGGGCAAGCAATACAGCTACACCATCCATGCATACTTTGGTGACAAGCTGATTGCAAGCAGTAAAACGACCAAAATAGTTGTGCCAAACAGCAGCAAACATAAAGATGGTCAAACCGACGAGCAATCAATTTGGGATAGGCTTAAAAATCTGCTTTATGTTGATTAATTTAGTATTATGTCTGTAATAGTACACTATATTTTGACTATTTTTGATACAATTTGAGCAAAATGCAACAAAAAAAGCACCTAAAACATTGTTTAGGTGCTTTTTTGTTGTATTAAAATCAATTGTTTACAGCACGACTGTTTCGACGCTTTGTAGGGCTTGATTTACCAATGCTTCTACGTCAAGAGCACTTTCAACCTTTTCCACTGCTGACAAGCGTGGCTTGGTGACAGGATTTTTGGGTAGGAAAATTGTGCAGCAATCCTCGTAAGGAAGAATAGACATTTCAAACGTGCCGATTCGCTTGGATATCTCCACTATTTCGTCCTTATCAAAGCCAATCAGCGGACGCAAAACAGGCATTGTCGCAACGCTGTTGGTGCTTGTAAGACTTTCTAACGTTTGACTTGCAACTTGGCCAAGGCTTTCGCCTGTGATGATCGCACCACATCCGTGCTTTTGCGCAAGGCGCTCGGCAATGCGCATCATGAAGCGACGCATGATGGTTATCATAAACTCCTCAGGACACTTTTCGTGAATTTCCGTTTGGATTTCGGTGAAGCTTACAACGTCAACCGACATATCCAAGGTGTATTTTTTGACAATTGCTGCCAAATCCAGCACTTTTTGCTTTGCTTGCAGGCTTGTGTAGGGGAAGCTGTGAAAATGCACTGCACGAAGCGACATGCCCCTCTTTGCCATCATGTAGGTTGCAACAGGGCTGTCAATTCCACCCGAAAGCATGACAACTCCTTTACCACCTGTGCCAACAGGCATTCCGTTGACACCCTTGATTACATTGCTAAACACAAAGGTTTT
>JAFVXX010000143.1 GCA_017500905.1 Clostridia bacterium | reverse complement strand
CGGGATTTTTTTGCAGGGCCCATTACAACCTTGTTGATGCCCTCGTTGACGTCTGCCATTGTGATGACGTTGCGGCCCTCACGCACGGCAAGGATTGCTGCCTCGTTTAACAGGTTTTGCAGGTCTGCACCCGTAAAGCCTGCCGTGATGCGAGCAACCGTTTTAAAGTCCACGTCGGGGCCGATGGGCTTTTTGCGTGCATGCACTTTAAGTATGGCTTCTCTGCCCTTGACGTCGGGACGATTGACGTAGATTTGACGGTCAAAACGGCCGGGACGAAGCAATGCAGGGTCCAAAATGTCGGCACGGTTAGTTGCTGCCATGATGATTACGCTGGCGTTTGTTTCAAAGCCGTCCATTTCGACAAGCAATTGGTTTAGCGTTTGCTCACGCTCGTCGTGACCACCACCAAGGCCTGCGCCACGGTGACGACCTACGGCGTCGATTTCGTCAATAAAGATGATGCATGGCATGTTCTTTTTGGCTTGGGCAAACACATCACGAACACGGCTTGCGCCTACGCCGACAAACATTTCGACAAAGTCACTACCGCTAAGCGAAAAGAAGGGTACGCCTGCCTCGCCTGCAACAGCCTTGGCAAACAAGGTTTTACCTGTTCCCGGAGGGCCTACAAGCAGAACACCCTTTGGTACACGTGCGCCAACGTCGGCGTACTTTTGTGGGCTTTTGAGGAAGTCTACAATTTCCTTAAGCTCTTCCTTTTCTTCCTCGGCGCCGGCAACGTCGGTAAAGCGCACCTTGCTTTGTACCATCTTTGCCTTGGATTTGCCAAAGTCAACGTTTTGGTTGTTTTGACGGGATATAAACCTTACTACAAACAGCAAGCCTACGCCCACCAGTACAATGTACATTACGGGCAGGATGGAATCCCAAAAGCTGCGTTGGTTGGGGTCGGTTGACGTAAATTTGGTTGTTAGGTTGGGGTTGGCACTTAGTTCGCCCAAAATAAACTCGTTAAGTGAAACTCGGTCGGCTGTTACAAAGGTAAACACTGCGCCTTGGGTATCTACGCAAGTAACCTTGTATATTGCCAGCTGCACTTCGGTGTAGACGCCTGCGACAAAATTGGTTCTAAACGTCGCTTCGTCAATTGGTGTAGGTGATGGGGCAAGATTGTTCCAAAGCAAAACAACTGCCACGGCAACGGCTACTACTATCAGTATGGTGCCTATTATGCTTTTTTTCTTGTTGTCCAATGTACTGTCTCCTTGTATTGGGGTATACTATTTTGATTGTTGGTTGGGGTACGTGGCTGTTTTTGATGTGCGTCCCACCCTTTTTTACAAACTGCGACGCAGCTGCCCTGATGTGAGCAAAGCAAACTATAATTCGAGCGTAAGCAAGCTATCGTTCAAATTTGCTTCGGCAATTTGTCGGCTCGCCAAGGCTCGTAGGTTTGTTTTGGCGTGGCAAGCACTTACTCCTCGGGCTGTGGCTTTAGGTTGGATGAGTAGCCTGTTTGCAGCTCCAGATGCATGATGCTGTCGGTGACGTACTCTTCAAACTCGTACGGGTCCTCCACCTCAAAGCCAAAGCGATTGCCCTCGTGGTCGATGGCCGTCACCTTGTTGCCCTTAAGATACACGCTTTTGTACAGGTCGTCGTTGAGGGCCATTTCAAATTGGTCACGGGTGATGGGCTCAGGACGGATGGCTATTTGGTGGATTACTACAGCAAGTGCGCTTAGAGCCAACACAACCAGCAGTATTGCGCAAATTGTTACTTTTGTCTTTGTTTTCACAAGCAGTCTCCTTGTGTGGATTTCATACGTAAGCATGTTGGCCTTTTATTTTACCACAATTGTCCCTGTTTGTCAATACGGTTGCGAAATGTCCTTGCTGTTATCTATATTATTTTAGGATTTTTCGCCACTTTTATTCTACAAAATTGTAGCACGCCTATCTTAAAAGCAACTTAAACTTGCTTTGAGTGTGTTTTTGCTGTTTTTAGGGCTGCAGCAGCTACTGATGGTGGCAGTGGCCGTCTATAGCCGGTAAAAGACCTGTTGGTGTTGCAATTTTGCTCGGTGCCGACCCCTTTTTGTGCCAAATATGCCACTAAATAAAATTTTTGACAACTTTTTTGGCACAACGACTTTTATTTTGAAACTTTTTGTGGTATATTGTAATTATAGTATAATTTGTTTATTAGCGAACATTGTTCGCTTTTGATAGGAGAATATATGACTACGGGCGTTATTGTCGACCTGGTGATAGTAGGCATCTTTTTGATAGCCATCATTATTGGTCTGGTAAAGGGATTCAACAATTTGTTTATGGGCTTTTTGTCCGAGCTGGGAGGACTGCTTGTTGCAGGCGCACTTTGCGTTGTTGTTGCAAACAAGCTGATAGCCATCCCAAAGATAGCTTCTCTTGCTTCCGTGTTTGCAGGATGGTTTAAGAGTGCCAACCTTACAATGGAAATTGAAAGCTTGGAAGCTCTTACTACACTACTCTCCACGGGAGTGCTAAGCGTACTTTCCGGCAAGGCAGACGCAATTTGGGGCAAAATGCAGCAATATTCCGTAAACACCCTTGCAGGCTACCTTGGCAACGTGCTGCTTAAAGTGTTTGCCTCGGTGCTTTGCTTCATCGTAATCCTTTTGGTTGTAAGACTTTTGCTCAACGGATTGCGTGCTTTGATACAAAAACTAAACAAACACACGGCTTTTAAGGTAATAAACATGATTTTTGGCGTGGTTTGGACTGTGACGGCTACATATTTGATTGTTGTAGTGATATGCTTGACGGGCGCCGAGCTTGTAGTAGCAAAATGGTTTGAAACAAGCTTGCCAAGCTTGCAGGCAGCGCTGGCAGACTCGGCACTGCTAAAGCTTTTGCACAACACAAACATCATTGGGCAGTATATTTCGCAAGCATTGGGCATCGCCTTGCCCGATTTGTTCCCATTAGCTCCATAGCTTACTACATTTTGAGGTGGTTACACTCCACCTCTTTTTTTATGTGCTTTTTGCAATACGTTTCACGTGAAACAATTTGCTTGTGAAAAATTGCCTACAGCCTTTGTTCCACGTGAAACACCAACAGGCGAGATTGCTTAGCCGTGGCGTAAGGCTGCTAAGAAAGACAACATTGTTGATACGGCAAACGTACGTACAAGCAGCGACCGAAATAAGCAACGGAAAGGACATACAGGAAACATACCGTAGCGCATCGTAACGTGCCGACAATCAACCTGCAAAAGCATCGTGGGACCAAACGATGGGAGCCTTTGAATAATGCGAGCAAACAAAAATCGCAAAATGCATATTTCAAAAGCACAAGGATCACGGCTGCATGTGGGCAAAAAATCAGCAAAATGCGCAATTTGACATTAAAAATCGGCGAAAGCGAGGCAAAAAGCATCGATTTGGGCATAAAAATGCAGTAAAAATTAGAAATAACACCTTCAATAGCGAACATTGTTTACTATTAGCAAACTTTGTTCGCTTTTGTTTTACAAAAAACCAGTGCAACAAAAGCCAAGCTTCGCTTACTTGGCCCGGTGTTGGTAGCGACAAAACCAACAAAACAAGGAGTCAAAGCTACTGCCGGCTGCAACGTGCAGACACAATATAACACCTTGCAAGCTTGCACAAATCGCTGAAAGGCTTGAAACAATTTCGATGAAAAGCCGCAAAGGACACCACTGCACGAATAAAAGCTGCTCCACCCTTACACAGGCCAAAAGCAAACAGATTTTGCAATTTGTCAAAAGCGATAACGTTTTGCATTTGAAAAAGATAAACAGCTTTTAAAAGCATTTTCCTTTACATGCAAAACCGACCAGTCTAACCAAAAGGCAACAAATCGCTTGATGTATGGAAAAATTGGTCAAAATTTCTCAAAATGAAGGGTAATTTGGTCACAAAAACAACGTAATTTGTGGATTCATTTTGTCTCAGAGGCTATTTTAGCCAGTTTTGTGTAACAAATGGTACAAAATGGCACGGCAAAATGCAGTAAAACGTGGGTAAAAAACTCCAAAAACAGCCAAAAACGGCCTGTTTTTAGTCAAAATTTAAGTAAAATTGCCAAAAAATCAAGATTTGTTCAACTTTTGACAAAAGCCACCTATTTGGGACCATTTTAAGTCAATTTTGCTAAATTTTGACGAAACACTCCTTTCTCGGTGTAAAAATTGCTATTTAACCGGCAAATTGACAAATTAAAATTTTGAAGTGTTTAAAAGTTATCCACAACGCCGGTATCGACATTGTCCCACAACAACCAAGGCTTTCCGTTGTAGACAGCACAAACACAGAGGGGTCATACACAATGCTGTATTGAGTAAAGG
>JAFVXX010000142.1 GCA_017500905.1 Clostridia bacterium | reverse complement strand
GGATCAATTTGCCAGCCACCCGAACGACCACGGGATACCGTCAATGGCACGCCTGCCTCCGAAAGCTCGTCCATGTACCTGTACACGCTGCGTGTAGAAATTTCAAACTTGGTTGCAAGCTGCTTTGCAGTAATCACGTTGCCGTTTAGCAAAGTAACCAGCATTGCCATGCTCATCGAAGTCTTCATTTACGTTACCTCCAACAAAATATACTTAAACAATACTAAACTTGACACTCTTTGTCAAGTATTAGCGCAAAATTTTTGAAATTTTTTGTAAAATATGCCCAAATTTGTCATATATAGTGTGATACAATGTAAGTACAAAAATCTTGGGAGGTCCACAATGGATTACACCACCTGTACCGAATACAATCTTGCCGAAATCCAAGCCAAGCTTGACAGGACAACTGTTAGAGCATGCGACTTTTTTGCCACCAACGACCTGTTGCTACAAGGCTTTAGTGCGGCATTGCAAGCCGTTTCGTGCTTGCCCCTCACAACCAATTAGCTACAAGCCGACAAAGCTTTGGCTGCTTTAGTGTTTGTTTTTCAGCCATAGTTTAGTCTCCTTATTTTCGTTTACCTACCCTATCTCACCTCCTCGGCTTGTAGAGCGCAAGGCATCGCAAAAATGCGATGCCTTTTTGCTTGTTGCAAACGACCAATGGCCGCCCCTACGGTGTTGATGGGTTATGCCGTGTGGCGATAGACGGGCAGATATGAAATCTGTCCCTACGGTTGAGATTGTTAGCCTTTGTTGTAATTACAAAAAGGGAGGATATGTAATCCTCCCCTACGGTGTGGGTGTTAGTCCTTTAGGGATAGGTACTCCTTCCACCACATGTGGTCCCCCTCCCTCAAGAGGGAGGCAAGAATACGGACGGCCAATGGCCGCCCCTACGGTGATTAAAATTACTTGGCAAAGTTTGCGCCGTCTAAGACGGTGGATTGGTAGCAGTAGGTAAGGCTTTGCTTGCGCTTGTGAGTGTCAAGGGCGTTTTGCACCAGCAATCTGCCAAATTGACGTGGGGTGTACAGGTCACTCCACAAATTGTAGGCAAGCGAGCCGGGGATGATGTTTACCTCGTTGACGTACATTTGGTTGGTTGTGGCATCCACAATGTAATCAACTCGCACCACGCCTTGCATATCAAACGTTTGGTAAATTTGCTTTGTAAGCTGTTGTGCCTGCGTGGCAAAGGTGTCATCCACCTGCGACTTGGGCGCAAAGCCCTTGCCACCTGCAAGGTACTTGTCGGCAAAGGTCAAAATTTCACCCTTGGTCAAGGGACGGTCGACACGGCTGGTTGCAACCTTGCCATCTACCGTCATTGCCGAGCAGTTTAGCTCCCAAAAGCTGCTTAGGGCACGCTCGACAAGTACACGCTTGTCGAAGCAAAAGGCAACCTGTAGCGCATTGCTTAGCTGCTGCTCGTTGTGAGCCACGGCTATGCCTATGCTGCTGCCCAAGGTGGTTGGCTTGACTATTACAGGGTAGCCCAGCTGCTCCTCCACAAGGCTTTGGGCGTTGCTGCGGCAATGCTCGCTTAGCAAAATGCCATCCAGCACGGGCAAGCCTGCCGACCTAAACGCCAGCTTTGACAGGTACTTATCCATTGCCATTGCGCTGGGTATCACACCACTGCCCACCATTGGTATATTGGCCATTTGCAGCAACCCTGCCACTGCGCCATCCTCGCCGTTGACCCCGTGACAGCAGTTGACGGCAACGTCAATTTTGACACGCTTGCGCTTGCGGCCTGCAACAAGCAAAATGCTACTTTGCCCCATCAAAAACACCACCTCGGTGCCCAGCTTGGCATCCTTGTGCTGCCTTGGCGTAATGCCGTTGGGCGCAAGGTAGCAACGATTGGCTTGGTTGATGTAGGCACAATACAGGTTGCCTTCGAAGTAGCCCTTTGCCAGCCCTGCCGTGACAAGAGACACGTCGTGCTCGCACGATTTGCCACCGTAAATAAGTAATGTGTTCATATATACTCCCTAATATAGTTTTGGTACGTCGTTTTGAAACAGGCATATTGCGCCCTTTACAAAGTGCGCTTTGGCTATTTGCACGGCGTGGTCAACATTCCTTGCCAGCTGCCCCTTGCCATCAGGCACGGCTGCCAAGATTGCGTGGGCGTTGGGGCCACAGGCGATTACTACGTCAAAGACCTGCCCAAGCATTTGCCCCACCTTACCGTTGATGGCGTTGGTATCCTTGCCGCACTCGACAATGCCTTGGCTGATTGCCACCTTGAAGCCATCCACCTCTTTAAGCGATGCGCACGCCAGCTTGACGCCCTGCAGATTGGCGTTGTAGGCGTCGTCAATGATTGTGACGTCCCCCTGCTTGACAACCTGCAAGCGATGAGCAACGGGCTGCAGGCATGCAACCCTGGCTTGAAGGCTGTCTACATCTTGCCCCAATGCCAGCGCAACGGAAATTGCCAGTGCAACGTTGTAAAAATGTGCCAATCCAAACAGCGGCGAGCAAAATAGGTGCTTTTTGCCGTCGGTTTGCAGGCTAAAAATGGTTTTGTCGGGCGTTGTGGAGTGCAATTGGTAGTCCTCCCATGGGCTGGGACACAGCTTTTTGGCGCATACGCCCGCCCCCATACAGCTGCTTGCCAGTGCATCAAAGCCACTTACTACGCAAATGCCCTGCTTGGGGAGGTAGTTAAGCAGCTCGCACTTGGTGGCAACGACGTTGTCGATGCTTTTGAAGCTTTGCAGGTGCTGTGCCGTTATGCCCGTAAGCACGCCTACCGTGGGGTTTACAAGCCTGCACAGCTTTGCAACGTCGCCACGCCTTCGTGCGCCCATTTCAAAGATGACGTAATCTGCGCCGCAAAAATCCGTTTGATTTACAAACCTTGCCAGCCCCATTGGCGTGTTGTAGCTGAGGGGCGTTGCAATGGCATTGGGCAAAAGCTGACAAAGGATTTGCTTGACACTCGTCTTGCCAAAGCTGCCCGTCACAGCCACCTTTACAGCCGTAATTTGCGCAAGCTTTTTGCGTGCTTTTGCCAAATAGTAGTTGCAAATTGCACGCTCGATTGGCCAAACTGCTGCCATAGCCAACGCCACCACAATGGGCGTGATTACAAAGGGACAGGGGCTAAGCCAGCAAACAACCCAATTGATTGCAAGCGTTGCCACCAGCAATCTTGTTGCACGTGGCGTGTACTTTAAGGTTGTGGTTTTGCGCACAAAGTAGGCTGCTGCAGCTGCAACTGCCAATACAAAAAACACCCAAACAAGGCTGTAAGGCACAAACGACAGCCCCACAAGCAGGCTTTGCAGCGCACAAAGTGTGGCAAAGTAGGCTGTTGGGCAAAGCTGAAGCAGGCTTGACCACTTGTAGCCGTTGGATTGCGCCACGGCAACGCTTGGCACGCTTAGCGCAGTAAGTGCCACTGCCTGTAAAATTGCTACCACCATTAGTCAATCCCCCTCCACAAAGTACCTTGCAATCATTGCAAACCTGTTGGCTTGGCTCAAAAAGGCAAAGTGCGAGCCCTCCAACACCACAAGTGACGATTTAGCAATCAAGCGATTGTACCTTTTGCCCATCCACAGAGGCGTGTCAACGTCGTCCTTGCCCCAAACAAGCAGCGTTGGGCACTTGATGCGCCTTGCGTAGCGTGACAAATCTTGGTTGACCACCTTTACAAACGTTTGCTTCATTGCGCCCTGCAAAATTGCGTAGTCAGCGCTGCCCTTGGGCAAATCACCCTTATACAATCCCCAGCCTGCAAGCCTTTTTGCCAGCTTGTACCGGCAAACCCTACACCATCGCTTTACGCTGAAGCGCCTAAGCCCTGCGCCACCCGTAATAAGCAGCCTGTCTACCATATCGGGATACATTGCGGCAAACACAACTGCCACACGTGCGCCAAAGCTGTGACAAACAATGCCAAATTGCCTAAGCCCTTGGCTGTCGCAAAACGCCTTGAGCTGACGTGCGTAATCGGTTACGCTCCACGCCGTGCTTGGCGCTTCGCTTGCGCCAAAGCCCCACAAATCCAACAGGTAGCTTGTGGCGTTTAACTGCCCGGAAATGCTTTGAAACACGCTGCCGTCGCATCCCCAGCCATGCAAAAAGAGAAGGACGCTTGTGCCCTTCTCTTCCTTAGTGAAATTAGTGTACATATTTGGTTGTAACCTCTACCTACAGCGTTGCCGTCATCAAATAGGCATCCTTGCTGGGATAGCTGCTTTTTGGGTAGTAATTTTTGCGAGTAGATACCACGCTAAATCCACAGGATTGGTACAAAGCCACAGCATTGACGTTTGCCGTGTTTACCTCCAACTCGGCGACGGCACAGCCCTTGCTTTTTGCCAATGCCATTGCGTGCTGCACCAGCTGCCTTGCAATGCCCTGCCTGCGATAGCTTGGCAAAACGGCGACGTTGCCCACCTGCATTTCGTCCAAAACTGCCCTAAAGCTTACGTAGCCCACGACGGTGTTTGATACAATATATGCCACAAATGTGGATAACGTGCTTGCAAATTCACTTTGAATCAAGCTTTCGCTCCAAGCCTCGGCGCCAAAGCAAGCCGCCTCGACGGCTGCAATTTGGCAAACGTTTTGCGTTGTGTTGTCAAGAATTTTTATCACGATTTTCCTCCGCTTGACTGCGTCTGATGTAAACTGGGGAAAGGCATTCTACAAAGTTGCCCTTTTTGTAAGCTTGACGCACGGCCTTTACAAAGCTTATCGTATGGTCACCTGCATTGGTAAAGGTGGCTGCACCCTTTGCACGCTTGTCGTCGTAGGGTATCAGCTGTGGCTCCTCCACCACCCTTTGACAACGGTACCTTGCGTAGTAGTAGCCGTTGCCCGCATCAATAATTGCCCTGCCGTTACCCTTTGCCAGCATGTACAAGCTGCCTACTGCAATCAGCTTTTTGGGCTTTGCAAGGTTGTAGCCCTTGACGGTAGAAACGCCAATGCGTATGCCCGTAAAGCTGCCCGGACCAACGTTGCATGCGTAGGCATCAAGGTCGTCAAAGGTGATGCCGGCACGTGCCAAAACTTCGTCCACGTAGCTGCAAAGCGTTGCGCTTGTTTGGTTGCGTTGCTTGCACAACACGTTGACGTATTCGGTTTTTTGTGTGACTACGGCAACAATTAGGTTGTCTGCCGTGCTGTCTATTGCAAGAATATTCATTGTTACTCCCAATGTGTAATTGTTACTTTGCGTGATTGCTCGCCAACAACCTCAATTACCACCTCTACGCAGTTGGCTGGCACAATTTGATTTACGTTTTGCCACCACTCCATTACGCACACGCCGTCGGTTGCGCCAATTATTTCGTCAAAGCCAAGATTGGCAATTTCTTCGGCGCTTTCTACCTTGTAAAAGTCAAAGTGATTTAGCACCAAGCTTGCGCCTTGATACACGTTGTGAATGGCAAAGGTGGGGCTTGTAACCACCTCCGTTACACCCATTCCCAAAGCAATGCCCTTGGTAAAGTGCGTTTTGCCTGCGCCAAGGTCGCCACTTAGCAGCACCGTTTGACCACCCTGTAGCGTCTTGCCAAGTGTTTCGCCCAAGGCAATGGTTTCGTCCACGCTGCCGCTTTGGTAGACGTTGACAACCTGCTTTGGCTGAGCTGCATCTTTTGCCGACTTTTTGGGCTTAAACTCCCAATGCAACGCCTTAGAAAGCGGCTTGTACACAAAGTAGGTAATTAGCGCACAGATGAAGCATCTCAATGCGTTGAAGGGGATTGTTGCAAGCAAAATGTAGTAACTGTAAAAGGTTTCCTTAGTAACATCGGGGTAGATACCGCTAACCATACCAAGAAGCGGCTCCCAGCTACCGTTGAAAAGCAGCTTGACGTACAACGGAATCAGCATAAAGCGATTGACAGCTACTGATGCCAAAACAGCACATGCGCTACCCACCAGCAAGGATACGATTGCGCCCTTTTTGCTTTTGTGCTTTTGGTAGATCAGCGATGCAGGCAAAACAAGGGCAATGCCAATGATGATATCGGCAATTTCGCCTACGCAAGCCGTGCCGGAAAATGGCATTTTGAGTAAGCCACGCAAAACAACTATTGCGCAGCCAACCCACGGTCCCCAAGCAAAGCCACCAAGTAGCGCAGGCATATCAGAAAACTGGATATCTAAAAATGATGGAAAAATGAAAGGCAACGGAAACTTGACGTACATGTACAGCACCCAAGAAATTGCCGTCAAGATGCCTGTTACGGCAATCTTTTCTACTGAGAAAAACTTTTGCTTTTTTGTTGTAGACATTTTTTGCTCCTTTTGTTGAAGCGAGTAATACGCAACAAAAATTGCCCCGTAAAAATACGGGGCAACACAAAAATACATAGTAATTGCGTATCAATCCTTTTACCATCCAGACTGTAACTGTCGGCGCAGTAGTTTCAACTGCTCGGCAAACGCCAAAGACGCTTGTTCACGGGCTGTAACCGTCGGTGTGGAATTGCACCACGCCCCAAAGAATTTTGTTGATACTTACATTATACCACGTATAATGCCGTTGTCAAGTGTTGATTACAAAACTCTTGACAAAAATTGCTTGGTGCGCTCTTGTTGTGGATTGGTAAATATTTGTTGTGGGTCGCCTTCCTCGGCAATTACGCCTTGGTCCATAAACACAACACGTGTGGATACGTCACGGGCAAAGCCCATTTCGTGGGTGACGACAATCATTGTGCGACCACTTTTGGCAAGGGTGGTCATTACGTCCAACACCTCTCCTACCATTTCGGGGTCGAGTGCGCTGGTTGGCTCGTCAAACAACAGCACTTGAGGGTCCATTGCAAGTGCCCTTGCAATGGCAACACGTTGCTTTTGACCACCTGATAGGTGTCTTGGGCGGGCATTGACGTACTTGTCCATACCAACAAGCTGAAGGTACTTGATTGCATTTGCTTTGGCTTCCTCCTTGCTTCTGCCCAGCACCTTGCATTGACCAACCATGCAGTTTTTGAGCACGTTCATGTTGTTGAAAAGGTTGAAGGACTGAAAAACCATGCCAACCTTGCTGCGATACTTTGTTACGTCAAAGGCAGCATCCAACACGTTGCAATTTGAAACGACAATGGTTTCAGCGCTGGATTGCACAACGTCGCCAAACACAATTTTGCCGTCCGTTGGCTTTTCCAAAAGGTTTAGGCAACGCAAAAATGTCGATTTGCCACTGCCGGATGATCCAATTACACTAATTACCTCGCCGGCATTTACCGTCAGATTTATTCCCTTAAGTACCTGATTTGCACCAAAATCCTTTTTGAGATTTGTTATTTGAAAAACCTTGTACATTACATTGCCTCCTTTGATGGCGCTTCCACCAGGTCAAAGTGCGCTTTGCCTTCCATTGCCTTTTCGATTCTACGCAAAATCAGAGTGATAGTAAATGTCATTACAAAATACAACACGCAAACTACAGCGTAGGTTTCAAAGGTTGCCCAAGTAAACTTGCTGATGACGGTTGCTTGGTAAAACAACTCGACAACGCCAATTACGTTTAGCACCGAGGTGTCCTTGATGTTTATTACAAATTCGTTGCCTACTGCAGGCAAAATGTTGCGTAGCACCTGTGGCACAACTACTTTTGTCATTGTTTGCCAATGCGTCATGCCAATGGCTTGAGCGCCTTCAAACTGGCCTTTGTCGATTGAGATGATGCCACCACGAACAATTTCGGAAATGTAAGCACCCGTGTTGATGGAAACAATAAACAACGCAGCAGGCAAAAGTGGCAATGTTTTTCCACCGCTCATAAATGCGTAGCCCCAGTAGATTACCATGGATTGCACCATCATTGGCGTGCTACGAAAAACCTCAATGTAGATGGCAAGCAAAACGTCGCCAATTTTTTGCAGCACCCTTACAAAGCCGTTGCGTGCAGGCGGCAAGGTGCGATAGATACCTACCAAAATGCCAATCAGCAAGCCTACAATAGTCGAAACCAACGCAATAAGCATTGTGTTGCCTACACCAATCAGCAGCTGCTTCCAATAGGTTGTAATTATTTTGTAAACTGTATTAAAAAACCCCATGACGTTACACACCTAACTTAGCTGCATTTGCAATGGCATCTTGCATCAGCTGTTGTCTTTGCTCTTCGGATATGCCTGCAAGTGCTTGGTTTACCTTTGCAAGCAGGTCAGAGTTCTTTTTGACACCAACTGCAATTGTTACGTTGGACATATCGGTAATTGTAAAGCCACTTTGATTGTTTACAAGTGGGATGTACTTAAAGTCTGGGTTGCCTTGGCAATCGGCAATAGCACCGGATTCTTCGGCAATGTAGCCGTCAATAGTCTTTGCACGAAGCGCAACAATCATTGTTGGAAAATCTGCCATTGGGTTTTGATGGTTTACGTTTGTAATTTGATCAATTACCGTGTCGTGGAAGGTGCCACTTTGAGCAACAATTTTTGCGCCGGCAAAATCCATGATGTCGTCGGCGTTTGCGTAGCTGCCATCCTTGCGTACTACCACTACAAGGTTGCTTGTTAGATATGGATCGGAAAAATCAACTTGTTGCTTTCTTTCGTCCGTTGGGGACATACCTGCAATAATTAGGTCAAGTGCGCCCGATTGTACACCAGAAATCAAGGATTCCCATGCGTATGCGTGGATTTCCAATCGCATATCAAGGGCATCTGCAATTTTCTTTGCGATTTGAACGTCGTAGCCGTTTGCATATTGGCCGGGCTTGTCCTTGATGGCAACAGCGCCGTTGCTGTCGTCAAATTGCGTCCAGTTGTATGGTTGGTAGCCACATTCCATGCCTACCTTAAGTACGGGACGGTTGTCAGGCTCCTCGCAAGCAACCAGGCTTGCGCAAGCAAGTGTCATAAGTACTGCAAGTACAAGTGCAAGAATTTTTTTCATGTTAGTTTTCTCCTTTTTTACGGTTTTGTGGTTTGAGGCAACCACTGTGCCACACTTTTTCCTACAACAAAAAACTGCGGTAGGAATGCCCAAACCGCAGTAAATAAATTACAAGTCGATTTTGATAGCACTCCACAATTTCTTGTGACAGTCCAAGACATATTTTGCCTTGGCCCAACCCAAATTTTTTGGCGAAAATTTGGATTTCGGCGACGTGTCCTTTCGTCTGCAAGCATTTGCCAAGCCTGCAAATTACTGATGCAAGTCGCACCTCTATCTAAAAATGTAGGTATATGATACGCCTTTTTTTGCAATTAGTCAACAGTTTTTACGCAGTTTTGCAAATTTTTGCAATTAAATTTTTATTTTTGTCAATTAAAAACAAAATTCTTATACAAATACAGCATTTTTACAACTAAGGGGAAGATAGCATCTTACAAAATTGCAAGCCACCACCCATACAATTAGGTTACTAACAGCGTAACGTAGGGGCGACCAGTGGTCGTACGAATTACATTTGGTAAACGTAAACCCCTTTCCACAGCAAGCGGTCCCATCCCTCGAGAGGGAGCTTACGGTAGGATATGAAATCCTGCCCTACGATGGTGATGAGATTAAGCTTTGCTGCAATACAAAAGGGGCAGATAGAAAATCTGCCCCTACAATATGTTGTAGATTGTAAGTATGGTTGATTTGGGCTGTTGTGTTACTCTTTGGGTAGTTTGGATTTCTTTTTGAAGATAAGCTTGCGTAGCAAAATTACGTTGTACACCACAAACAGCACTACACAAATGCCCAACACAAGCAGGCTGTTGTCAAAGCTTTTGCCTGCAAAGGGTATAAGCAACAAAATGGGTGCACCAAATGCAATGGCTGGGATTTGTTGCATAACAAGGTTGTTTGCTGCAGGTGTTTCCAAGTTGGGGTCGATTTCTCTTAGCAAAATCATACCAGTAGACGCCGTGCCCGTAAGCATGCCAAAGTAGCTGAAAAATGCTTCGTAGGGGTACTCGGGGTACACCTTGCGACAAATAAACAAAACGTAGAAAAAGGTTACGATTGCGCCCACTACGCAAACAACCACAAGTGGAAGCCACAAGCCATCGCCAAGATTTTGCCAATCGATTGCTGCAATACCTGCCACTACCATTGCATCAAAAAACAAGCCGGAAATGCGATCCATCAAGTGATTGTTGATGTGGGTGTAGCGCATGATTTTGCCCTTTTTGAAGCAGGACATAATCTTTTTTGCAAGCATTGCAAACACTGTGCCAAACAAAAAGTTGAAGCCAAACACAAGTGGACGAATGGTGTTGACACCAAAGTTGCCAAGGTAGTTGACTGCAAGCCAGCTTAGTCCGTACATGGTTGCGCAGGTTACTGCGTAAATAAGCAAAATTGCAGCAAACTGAATGGTCATTTTGTCTACTGCCTCTCCAAGTGGCGTTTCGTCGTCGCCGTAGATGTTGCTTGGCAAGTTTTTGGCGTTTAGGATGCGTTGCTCTTGCAATTTAAGCTTGCCCTTTACACGCAAAACGTTCATAAAGATTACGCCAACAATGCACGCAACCAAAAATCCCACTGCTGCAACGGACAAACCAAAGGCAGGGCCACCCTCAAAGCCCAGAGACTCAAACACCTTGCCGATGTTTAGCGCTTGACCTGTGCCTTGACCGTAGCCCATTGGCAGTAGCAAGCCTGCTGCAGGAAACAAATCCTTCATAAACGTCAAGGAAAACACAACCGTGATGCCCAAGCCACAAATTGCTTGCACCAGGTAGCCGTTGACGGTGATGATGCCACTATCCATGATTACCAGCTTGTTGCTGTCCTTTTGCTTTGGCGCAGATTTTAGCGACACTGCAATAAAGCCCAAGCCCAAGCAGTGATAGGTAACTGCTTCCATAAAGGACGAATCAATTTGCTCGCCTACCCATGGAATAAACTTAAGTGCAAAAATCAACACGCCTGCAATTACGCTGGCAGGAAGCAAGCTGCTTTTGATAAATTTGATTTTGCGACGCAAAATGTTTGCCAACAAAATTGAAACAAAAATGATTGCCATTTGCACAATAAAGTGCCAAATTTCAAAGTCCCATAAAGCCTTTGCTGCCATAGTCTAAGCCCTCCTGTTTGTTTTTGACTGTATAAAACAAGTGCATATACTTTATCAAATTTAGGCGTTTGTCGCCAAAGGTTTGATACGTTTTGCCGTCAAAGTAGATGTTCATCTTCTTTTTGCCTACCATCGTGATGGCCTGAATTTTGTCAAATGGGATGGTTACTACTTGCTTTTGCAATGCAAACTCAAACCTGTCGGCAAAAATCTTTACCTTGCCCTTGCCAATTTTTTGCTTCTTCTTGAACATGCGTGGATGGTACAAGCCGACGTCGTCGGTAAAGGTTGGCTGGGTGGTTGACAAAGCAAAGTCAAACATTTTTTCAATTTGCCAATCGTACCACTCGTACAGGTAGGTAAAGGGAAAGCCCTCCCAGTTGGCAGACATTGTCAAATCCTCGTTGTATCTGACGGAAAGCCCACACGCTGTGCAATTTAGGTAGTTACCTTTGCTTACCAGGCAATGCATCTTGCCACACTTGGGGCAAACGTAGGTTACACGCTCCAAGTACTCGGCACTTTTGTTGCTTTTTACCCAAACGTCCTTGTTGAAGTTGTCTACCGAAAGGGTGTCCACAATCAGCTTGTACAGCTCGTCCTGCGACATATCCTTGTACTGATCGTAGGGAATGGTTTTTTCTACCGTAAACTTCATTTTGCCACGGCGTGCCTTGTTGCCCCAACGTGGGTCTACACCAAAGCCGTTGGTAAGCGTTACAAGCACAAGTGGCTTTTTTAGCATGGTAATCAGCTTGCAAATGGATGGGTCTACGTAGCACAGCTTACCACTGAAGGTGCGATTGCCCTCGGGGAAGATGCACAGCGTGCCGTTTTCCTTGGCTACACGCACACAGCCCTTGATAGCTGCAATGTCGCTTTTTTTACTTTTTTCCTTGGGGATGGGCTCAAAAAAGTACTTAAGCAGCTTGCCAATTACGGCATGCTCAAACAAATCGATGCTTGCCATGTAGTAGATAGGCTGGCGAAATAGCGACGTGATGTGAAACATATCAAAAACCGTTGTGTGATTGCACAAAATGATAGAGCCCTCTTCAAAGTCCTTTTGCTTTGGAAAGCTCATTTTGTATTGCACCTTGCAATGCGCTCTGAAAAATGGTCCTACTACTGCAGGAAGAAATTTGTGTCTGGGCTTTTTCCACATAATACACCTTTCTTATCAGTACTTGTATTGTCACCCCCCCCGAAAAAAATTCGGGCAGAATATACTACAATTATAACACATCAATTTTTACTTTTCAACAAAATATTAAACAAAAGTTTAATTTTTTGTAATATAAAATGCGCAGCATGTACAAAAAAAGCCCCACTTAAGTGGGACTTTTTGAATAAATTTGCTATACAAGGTAAAGCTTTGCCGAAAATGGCACTTCGTGCGTATCCTTCTTTTTGATTACCGATTGCGCCGCTGCCAAGCGTGCAATTGGCACACGGAAAGGCGAGCATGACACGTAGGAAAGCCCAATATCGTTGCAAAACTCGATGGTTGAAGGGTCGCCACCGTGCT
>JAFVXX010000141.1 GCA_017500905.1 Clostridia bacterium | reverse complement strand
GTGCTTGTACAGGTTGGCCCTTTTGTACAGCTACCTCTGTCTTTACGCCGTTTAGGTCAAACGTTACGTAAGCAAATTGAGCAGTATCCTGTTGCCACTTTGCGTACAGAGTAATTTCGGCACTTGGGTAAGTGCTAAAGGTGTACAGGCTGGTAAGAGCCTCGTCCTCGCACCAACCAACAAACTTGTAGCCATCCTTGGTTGGGCTTTGGGGAACTTGCACTGCTTGGCCCGTGACGCCCCTTACGGAAGCAACCTCGCTGCCACCGTTGGAGTCAAAGTTGATTTTGCCGCTGGTGTATGCTTGCCACTTTGCGTAAACCGTTACGTCGCCTGCAGGCATTTTGTCAAAGCCTTCAAACTTGGTTGTGTAGGCAGCATCTGCATACCAGCCCTCAAAGGTGTAGTTGCCCTTTTGAGGGACAGGAGGAGCAACCTTGCCGCCCTCCTTAAACAAAACTGTCGTTTCGCCCTCAATTACACCACCTACGGTGTCGTAGGTAAGCGTGTACTTTGTAGAGGAGCAGGCTGCAAATACGCACGTCAAGGCAATTACTAAACAAACTGTAAGTAATGCCATCTTAGTTGTCTTACTCATGGTCGCCCTCCTCTTGTGCTGCTTGTTGTTTTTCTACTGCTTGGACGGACTCTGTTGTCTCCGTTTGAGCAGATTGTTCTTGTTGAGTTTCCTCTACTGCTTGCGTAGCGCTGCTTGCGTTACGCTTTTTGTAAATTACAAACGCCACTGCACCGGCTGCAACTACTGCAAGAGCAATTGCTACGTAAACAATCCATTGATTGTTGCCCTCCGGCTTGTCTTGTGGGGCTTGTGGTTGTTGTGGATCTTGTGGTTGAGATTGTTGCTCCAACGCCTTGACAGCGTCCTCTGCAGCTTGCAGCTTGCTTAGGTTGGAAACAGCATTCTTCATTTCGTTGTTAAGCTTGTTGTAGCAAGCACGAGCTTCTGCAACAGCTTGCTTGTCTTGTAGCGTTGGCGTGGATGGCAATGCATCAATCATTGCTACTACCAGCGAGGTTACTTGACCTTCGGCTTGAGACAGCTTGCTTGCGTGCTCACTCAAAAATGCCTTTTGCGCTGCGTCAAGCGACGTGTAGATACGTCTCATCAAAACGATGTCTGCAATGTCGGCAACCGTAAGCTTGGATACGTCCATTGCGCCCAGCTTATCAGCCATGTCGATGGTTGTTGCCGTACGATTTACCGTTTCCGTCTTGACCAGCTTGTCGCCAAAGTAGGTCTTCCAGACGTAGCCGTCGTAGCCTGCACCGTTTGCCGGGTACTTCAAGGTGATTGTCGTGCCACGGCTTTCAGTGTTTTGGAAGTTGTCGTAGTAGTGATTTTGTACACCAAGCACGTCGTCGTAGATTACCTCCAATACAGGAGCGTCTACGCAGTTGAACACAATTTCTTGCAAATTGGTACAGCCACTAAATGCGCCTGCTGCCACTACACGAAGTCGCTCTGGCAAGGACAACGTCTTAAGTGCTGTGTTGCCTGCAAATGCGTACGCCTCGATACGTACCGTTTTGTCGTTGGCAGCGTAGCCTTCGTTTGTCAATGCTGCAGGGTAGCTGATCAAGGTGTACAAGCCGTTGGCATTTACCTTGTATACAGCGCCTGCTTGGTCAGCAAAGAAGCCGACACATCCTTGCTCGATGGCAACGCTGGCAAGCTTTTCTGCACCCCAGAAAGCCATTGGCTTGATTGTGTGCAGTGCTGCAGGCAAGCTGATTGCTTGTACTTGTGTACCTGTAAGGATGCACTCGCCAAGGCTTTCCGCACCGGAAATATCCAACGTGCTTAGTGCAATCGCTTCGGCAAAGGCGTAGTCGCCAATTGTCTTTGCGTTTGGCACATCCAGGCTTTGCAAGCCTTCGCATTGATAGAAGGCATATGCACCCAAGCTTTCTACCATTGGTAGGTTGATTGTGGTTGCCTTTGCTCCCATAAACGCACCGTCGCCTGCAGTAACAAGCTTTGGTAGGTTGATTGTGGTTGCCTCTGCGTAAGCAAAGGTGTTTACACCAATTGTTTCAAGATTTGGAGCGTTGATTTCTGCAAGGCTTGCGCAAATCAATGCGCCGTCACCCATTTCGACAATGTTGTCAAGGTTGATGCTGGTCAACGCTGTAGGCAAGTAGCCGTATTCTGTTTGATATGCAAACGCAACAGCACCAATCTTTGTTACCGATTCGGGCAAAACAATGGTTTCGATTGCGGTAGATACAAACGTACCGTTAGCAATTTCCGTCACACCGTCAGGGATGTTGATGGTCTTAAGATTTTCACAATATGCAAATGCAAATTCGCCAATGGATTGCACGCTTGCCGGCAAGGTTACACTTTGCAGTGCAAAGTTTTCAATAAATGCGTAGTCGCCAATGCTTTGGATTGTTTCCGGCAAATTGACGGTTGTAAGGTTGAAGCATTGAGCAAACGTCCAATCAGGAACTTGAGTAAAGTTGTCGCCCAACGTAACTCTTGAAATTTTTGTTCCGGCAAAGGCATATTCGCCAATGCTTTCAATTGTTGTAGGCACAATCAGGTTGCCGTTTAGACCACTGCCTGCAAATGCGTAGTCGCCTACGTGCTCCAAGCGATCGAAGCATTGTGGCCAAATTGCCATACCCGGCGAGGACATAAACGCACAATCTCCTACGTAGGTTACAACACCCAGATGGAAGCTTTGCACGCTTGCGCCTGCAAATGCGTAATCCTCAATCTTAGTTACGCCAGGTGCATACAAAGTAAGGATTGCTTGGTTGTTAGAAAAGGCGTTTTCGCCAATGGTTGTAACTGTTGCAGGGGCATTTACCGTGTAATCTTGGTACATTGTTGGCATCAACAACAGCTTTGTTTGCGCCTTGTCGTACAAGATGCCGTCTACCGAAGACATGTATGGGTTACCTTCCTCTACCTCAAAGGCAGTAACCTTGTTGCAATCGTAAAACACCGAGTTGCCGATGGTGGTCAGCTGCGCACCCGAAGCAATTACTACCTTGGTTGGTCCACCGTAGGATGCAGCCATATCATCCGAGAAGCCGTAAACCTGTGCACCGATGGTCTCAAGTCCGTTTGGCAGGTAAACCGTCTTAAGCGAGCAGTTTGCAAAGGCAATATCCTTGATTACACGTACCGTCGAGCGAT
The DNA here is from genome assembly GCA_017500905.1 of Clostridia bacterium. GTDB lineage: Bacteria > Bacillota > Clostridia > Christensenellales > CAG-314 > RGIG5495. The sequence goes on along the minus strand of JAFVXX010000141.1, from coordinate 3,613 downwards.
AAATTACCTCGCTAAGCGACGAGCAACCGTAAAATGCACCTTCTCTGATGGTGTCAACGGGGTTATTGAAGGAAACGGTCTTAAGCCCTTCGCAGAATGCAAAGGCAAAGTCGCCTACGTTGGTGCTGTTTAGTTGCAAATCGGTCAATGCCGAGCAGTTTGCAAAGGCATACGAGCCAAGATTTGTGTATTCACTTGTGTCGATTGTCGTCAATGCCGAGCATCCTACGAAGGCTTGCTCTCCCATGGATTTGCAGTTGGTAATGTCAACATATTGCAGACTTTCGCAATATGCAAAGGCTGCCGGACCAATCAACGAAACGTTGGTCAAATCAATGTCAGTCAAGGCAGTGTTTTTGACAAAGGTCATTTCGCCAATGGTATCAACACCACCAAGATCAACCTTGGTAAGCTTTGGATTCCATGCCACAGCCCACTTTTCAAGCGTCTTCATGGATTGTGGGAATACAATTTCTTCCAAATTGTCACATCCGTAGATGCCTGCTTCCATAAGCTGCTCGACACCCTCTGGGATGACAATCTTTGTGATATATTCGTTGCCAAAAAAGGCTTGGTTTGCAATCCACATTACACCCAAATCCTCGGGGATGACAACAACGCCGTTTTCATCGCCACGGCCGTTGTACTCGGTAAGTATGGAGCCCTCCATTGTAAACTCATCACGGACGCTGACGCTGCAGCTTGCACTTACAAACGAGCCACCCGTGGAGGAAACCTTGATTGTACCCGAGCCTGATTTCATTGCCTTGATTACAACGTTTTGTGCACCAACCACCTTGTCGGTGTAGGTTACGTTGCCTTGGTCGTCGGTTACGACAAACTTAAGCACGCCACCGGTTGTAGACCAAGTAACCTCGGTGTCAGTAAAGTCAATGCTTGACAAATCCGCATACAGGTCGTGAGGCAATCTGGTTAGGCTAAGCTCAACCTCCTCGCCACGCACCACTGTTGCTGCGTTTTTGTTAAGTCTGATTTGCGTCAATGCAACCTCGTTGACCTTGGCTGCACGAATGATTACGGGCAAGGTTGCTTGACACGTGCCGTCCTTGTTGGATACACGAAGTGTTGTTTCGCCCTCCTTCAAGCCAAGCACTACGCCATCACGTACCAAAGCAACGCTTTCATCGTCAATCGACCAAACAAGACCGTCGACGTAGAGGTTTAGTGGGCTCATTACCAAGTATGGCTTCAAATCCTCGACCGTGTTTGCGTTGATGTTTACGTTACGCTTTGTAGACTTAAATCCAATGCTTTCTGCAACGGAGGATGGAAGCTTAAGCGTGTAGGACGATCCGTTACGAGCGTAGTCCATTGCTTGAACGTACACCTTGCCGTCGTTTCGTTGAATTTCGTCCCAGTATCTTGTGATATCAAAGGAAAGCTTGTTTTCGCTGTTGCGCTTGCCGTCCTCAACAGGCAATACGTAACGGTGGAAGCTGGTTGCATCCTCGTACTCGCCGTCCACCAGCTTGGAGTAGGTACCCAAGGTGTATGCTTGCAGGTAGTGGTTGTCGTAGATGTAGATATCCAATATGTAGCGAGGTTGATTGTTGACGTATTCAACACGAACTTGTGTCTTTTCCTCTACAAGCACAGGCTCTTCGTTGTCTACGTAAAACTCAAACTCAAATTTGTTTTTAAGGTTGTTTTCGGTCGAATCCCAATCCAAGAAGCATTCCATGCTAAACTTGTACTTGCTGTTGTTTGGCAGATTGTAATCCAACAGACTAAACTCAACCGGCAAGTAACCGGGGCGTCTTCCACCGCTGTAGTAGCTCTTACGAACGTTATAGGAGGTGTCTTGCCAGATTACCTCGCCCGTGATGCTGTCTTCAATTTGCATTGTTACGCTCTTTGCGTTACGTAGCAAGCCTGCGCCGATCATCGCAAGGGAGTACACAGCCTCAACGTCGTTTGTCAGGGAAGCCTTTTCCTCGATTGTAGCAGGAGCCTCGTAGCCATCTGCAAGCTTGTAAGCAAATTGTGCCAAGCCGTAGTACGATTCCTCGTAGTCGGTTTCGTTTGTATAGTAACGGAAGCCACCCATTGGCAAGGTAGCGTAAACGTCCTCGTGAAGCTTATCCTCCTCCAAGATGGAGCTGTCCTCTTGCTCTGCACCCACCTCGTATGCCGTTACGTCCAGCATTGGAGCAACCGACCAATCGCCGTAGAATGCAAGATATGGTACGTTTAGGTTGATTTTGTCGGCATTTTGCGAAAGCATTTCGATGTAGCCCTCTACGTACATGCCGTTTGCAAAGGTTTTGTCAAGATACGCCCTTGCTTCGTCGTCAAGCGTGACCGTCACCGTCACCTTGACGTCGGAATATCCTTCGACAATCAGGGTGTCGCCGTTGGATACGATTCCACCGTCGCCCTCTACCTCGACCGTAAAGGATTTGCCCAACAAATATGCCTTTTGTGCAACCGTCTTGTAGTCAGGGGACAACGTTTCGGTCATCACAATCGGATTGACTTTGTAGCTTAGCGCCTCAGCGCCCATGTTAAGCACGTTGTATTGCATTGTGTATACGCCCGTCTTTTGTGCGTCGTCACCCAGCGACAGCTTGGTTTTGTTTTCGCCTTGGACGTATGCGTATGCTTGCGTTGTAACGGATTTGTTGATGTCTGCCAAGCCTGCGCCTTGCTTACGTGGCGAGTATGGGTTGCCATCCTCGTTGTATGCAATTGTCGCCGTGCTCATAAGCAAGCGATACGTAAGCTCGGTTACGTCGTATGGAGACATTGTTGGGAAGCGCTCCTTGACGTATTGTCTGACAAGGATGGTTGCGCCTGCCATGTTGGGAGCAGCCATGGACGTACCACTCAGCACGTCGTAGCCACCACGTACTGCCGAGTAGATTTCGCCACCGTGCGCCGTGATGTCAGGCTTAAGCTCCAAGTCGCCCAAAGGTCCCCAAGACGAAAAGTCACTCATGAAAGGACCTGCAAGGTTGTTGACGTCTGCAACGATTGTACCTGTTTTGTGCTCCTCAAAGTACTTACCAAACTCCATTGCTACAAAGCAAGACGGGATGGATGCCTTGCCGACGCTCATGCTGATGTTACCCGTCACGTTGTTGTAGACGATTACTGCAATTGCGCCCTTAGATTGAGCAGTGGTGATTTTTTCCTCAAAGCTGGTTGTACCACGCTTGATTACGGCAATTTTGCCCGATACGTCAATGTCGTAGTAGTTACTTTCGGTACCAAGACCGGGAACAACCACGTACTCATACGTACCCGACTCCTTGCCGTCAAGCAGCTCCTTGCTGAAGTCATGCTCCTCCTCGCTTACCTTGTGACCGGCCTCGGTGTAGTAGACAAATCTTTCGCCGTTGACGGTTACGTACTTGGTTTTGACACCTGCAATACTTGCAACCGACATGCTTGCCTCGTAGCTGGATGGTGAGCCAACCGTACCCGTATCAGGGTTGCTTGTCAAGCCCGTGTCGCCGTTTGGCGATTGCATTGTCGAGCTGTAGTCGTTGGATGCAGCTGCAATTACGCAAATACCCGTTTGGGCAATTTTGTCGTACAGCTCTGCCGTGTTGTACTCGTCAATTTCACGAGAGAAGCCACACGACGAGCC
>JAFVXX010000014.1 GCA_017500905.1 Clostridia bacterium | reverse complement strand
TGCCTGTGGGGCTGTGCTTTGTAGCAATCGGCACGCCCAAAGGCGTGTACGTGTACAAAAACGTCTTTTCGGGCGATCGTGAACAAATTAGGCAACAAGCATCCAACAGCGCCTTGTACTTTTTGTGGAAGGCCCTAAACACTAAATAACATAGACAGGAGAAATATATTATGACAAACGACAAAAAGAAAGCATTAGACCAAGCAATCTTGCAAATCGAAAAGGAATTTGGTAAAGGCTCAATCATGAAGCTGGGCTCGGTTTCTCGCCAGATTGACGTAATTCCTACAGGCTGTTTGACACTTGACCTTGCATTGGGAGTTGGTGGACTTCCACGTGGCAGAGTCGTAGAAATTTACGGACCGGAAGCATCCGGTAAGACAACCGTTACGTTGCACATCATTGCAGAGGTGCAAAAAATGGGTGGCACGGCTGCATTCATCGATGCTGAGCAAGCATTGGACCCTGTCTATGCTGCCAATCTCGGCATCAATCTGGACGAATTGTACCTATCTCAGCCCGACAACGGCGAGCAAGCATTGCAAATTGTAGATTACCTTGTACATAGCAACGCCATCGACCTGATTGTAATCGATTCGGTTGCTGCACTTACACCAAAGGCCGAGCTTGAAGGCGATATGGGCGACAGTCACGTAGGCTTGCTTGCAAGACTTATGTCTCAAGCATTGCGCAAGCTGGTTGCAATTGGCAACAAATCAAAAACGTGCATCATCTTCATTAACCAATTGCGTGACAAGGTGGGCGTAATGTTTGGTAACCCCGAAACAACAACGGGTGGTAAGGCTCTTAAATATGCTTCCAGCGTTAGATTGGACGTCAGAAAGATTGACTCCATCAAGGTGGGTACCGAGGTAGTGGGCAACCGCACAAAGGTTAAGGTTGTCAAAAACAAGGTTGCGCCTCCATTTAAGACTGCCGAATTTGAAATTATGTACGGCAAAGGCATTTCTCGTGCAGGCTGCATTTTGGATCTTGCAGTTGAGCATGGCTTTATTGAAAAGAGTGGCTCTTGGTTTAGCTACAACGGCGAAAAGATTGGCCAAGGCAAGGAAAACGTAAAGGAACTGCTTGAGAAAAATCCTGAGCTTATGCAAGAAATTGAAACAAAAATTCGTCAAAAGGTTGCTCCTCAACCAAAGGAAGAAGAATAATTTGTACACAAAGCCGAGAGACATCTCGGCTTTTGTAATTTTTATATAAAATTCGTCTTTAAATTTTCATTTTTGACAATATTAGCCTTGACAAAATTGATTTAATTTATTAAAATATATATATCTGCTAATATTGACTTTTTGATATAGTGGAAAAATGAATTTAGGAGAAAAATTGATATGCAACAATTACTATCGTTTTTCTTCCTTGCTAACGGACACAATATTTTCGCTTGGCTTACACCGGTAATTGCAGTTGTTTGTTTGGCTGCAGGTGTTGCGGGCGGAGTGTTAGTTTATAAACTTAATAGGGACAAAAAAATAGGTACAGCAACAGCCGAAGCCAATTCTATTGTAGAAAAGGGCAAGGCGGAAGCAAAAGCACTTAAAAAAGAAGCTATTTTGGAGGCAAGAGAAGAAACTCACAAGCTTAAGTCCGAGCACGAACGTCAAGTGCGCGAACGCAACCAAGAACTTAACAAGCAAGAGCAAAAGCTTAGTGCAAGAGAAGACGCTTTGGACAAGCGTGAAGAAATGATGCTTAAGAAGTTTGACCAATTAGACACTCAACAAAAGCATTTGTCTTCGCAACAAAGCGAGCTTGCAAAAAGACAAAACGAAATTGACAAGGCATCCGAAAAAATTACTGCCGAGTTGGAAAGAGTTGCCAGCCTGACAAAGGATGAGGCTAAGCAAATTTTGATTGATCAAATCACTGCTGACGCTCGCAAGGATGCAGCATCTATTGTAAGAAAAATCGAAACCGAAGCACGTGAAAACGGCGAAGCAAAGGCAAAGGAAATTGTAAGCCTTGCTATCCAAAGATGTGCAAGCGATCAAGTAAGCGAAACAACCATTACAACAATCCCATTGCCAAACGACGAAATGAAGGGCCGTTTGATTGGTAGAGAAGGCCGTAACATCAGAGCATTGGAAAATGCAACAGGTGTGGAGCTTATTATTGACGACACACCGGAAGTAGTAATTTTGTCAGGCTTTGACCCTGTAAGACGTCAAATTGCCCGTATTACAATCGAAAAGCTTATCACCGACGGCCGTATCCATCCAGCTCGTATTGAAGAAATGGTAGAAAAGGTTAAGCGTGATATGGAAATCACTATCAAAGACGCCGGCGAAGCAGCATCGTTTGACTCGGGCGTGTTTGGACTGCATCCCGAAATCATCAAGTTGCTGGGACGATTGAAATTCCGTACAAGCTACGGTCAAAACGTGCTTAGACACTCCATTGAAACAAGCTACATTGCAGGCATTATGGCTGCAGAGCTTGGCTTGGACGTAAACCTTGCTAAGCGTGGTGCGTTGCTGCACGACATTGGTAAGGCTGTCGACCAAGAGGTGGAAGGCACCCACATGCAAATTGGTGCTGACCTTGCAAAGAAATACAAGGAAAGCAAGGAAGTTGTAAACTGCATTATGTCTCACCACGGCGACGTTGAGCCAATGACTGTGGAAGCAATCATTGTTGCAGCTGCCGATGCCGTATCAGGTGCTAGACCGGGCGCAAGAAGAGAATCTATCGAAAACTACGTCAAGCGTCTTGAAAAGCTTGAGGAAATTGCAAACTCCTTCAATGGTGTACAAAAGTCCTACGCTGTACAAGCAGGTAGAGAAATTCGCATCATTGTTAAGCCAGAGGTTGTCAACGACGAAACAACCGTACTGTTGGCAAAGGATATTGCAAAGAAGATTTAAAGCGAGCTTGAATACCCAGGTCAAATAAAGGTAAACGTAATTAGAGAATTGCGTAGTGTAGAATTTGCAAAGTAACAACAAACAAAAAAAAGGGCTACTCGCTTGAGTAGCCCTTTAATTTTGCTAAATTTAGCCGTTATTGGTCAATTTGTTGCTCCTTTAGTAGCTTTTGGTAGTTGGCGACCTCGGTTGTTGCCATTTCGTCGCACAACTCGTTGTACACGTCGCCTGCATGACCTGCAACCTTGACAAACTCTACCTTGTGCTTGTTGATTTCGTACAATAGTGCCTTCCACAAATCTACGTTTTTGACCTCGCTTTTGCTTGCTGTCCTCCAGTTGTTTTGCTGCCATGACGTGATCCAATCCTTGTTGAAGGCGTCAACCACGTACTGCGAGTCGGAGTATATTACGCAATGACAACTTTGATTTAGACAACGCAATGCCTGTATTACTGCAAACATCTCCATACGATTGTTTGTTGTACTTTTGTCGTAGCCACTAATTTTTTTTGCTACGCCGTTGTACATAAGTATTGCGCCCCAACCACCTACGCCCGGATTGCCAGAGCATGCGCCGTCTGTGTAAATAATAACTTTTTTCATATTTTCCCAATTTATTTCTGCTAAATATTTGACATTATTTGGTACATTTATTATAATAATAAGGCAGTTGTTTTGTCAACTGATTTTAGGGGTTTGGTATAGAGGTTGTGCCTTGGTCTCCAAAACCAATGAGATGAGTTCAAGTCTTATAGC
>JAFVXX010000140.1 GCA_017500905.1 Clostridia bacterium | reverse complement strand
GTAGCCGTGATAGTAATCCTCTGCCATTTGCCAAAGAGTGTCCTCGTCGGTAGGCAAAAAGGTTAGCTTTTGCAATCCCAACGAAGGAGGGAAATCCAAGTCGATGTCGTTTAGCGCACGATTGTACTTGCGATCAATTTCGTCAAACTCTGCCTTTAGATTGGCATATCTTTGAGCAGTTGTTTGCTCGTCCGTCATGGCGCAACACCTCCCTTGTAAAGCAGGTAATCCACGCTTACGGGCGACAGGGTGCCTTCGCCCAAAAAATCAAACACAAATCGAAAGCTTTTGCCGGTTGCGTTGACAAACACGCTTTGAGGGCAATCGCTTGCCTTTACGCTGAAGCGCCTGCAGGTGTTGTTGAAATACACCAGCAGCGTCAACGGCACGGAGGTTGTAAAGGTTACAAACTGCACCGTCTTGCCCTTGTGGCTGTTGAAATCGGTTTTGATTTGGCATTGCCTTGGTGTGTTGGGCTGCGCTTGCCGGCACAGCGTGTAGACCAATCCGTTTGATGTGGCTACAAGGCTGCCTTGAGCAGTGACTGCAAGGTGAGTAAAGTCCCATCCACGCAACACCACCGTGCCCGTTTTAGAGGCAACTACAAGTGCGTTGTTGACAAAGCCTTGCTCGTCTACGGCACACCTTGAGTCAAAGCGCATTTTGCAATGCAGCACGTAGCCTTGATGGCACCAGGTGGCAATGGCGTAGTCGTTGCCTTGGCAAAAGGCTGAGTCAAGATGACTTGCACGCCTAAAAAATGCTTTGCCGTCAAAGCTCCACAAGCCCCAATCGGTCAAAAACATTGCCTCGCTGCCGTTGCTTGCCACTGTGTTTCCGTACAATTTGCCACAGCAAAAGGCAAGAGTGCGCACGGAAAAATCTCGCTGGTCGGCAGCCACCGTAACAATGTCTACGGCATGTCTGCGAAATACGCACAGCTTGCCGTCCACAACTGCCAGCGCAATGCATTTGCCACCTTGTGGAGGCAAGTCTATCCAACCTGCGCCCTCGCCGTCAAAGCCGGTGTAGTCTAACAAATCGGAAAAGTACAGCCTTGTGTCAACGCCCGTCGTAGCAAAGGTGCGTCCGTGACACAGCGTAGCATCCACAAAGTGACTAAGCTGGGTTGTCTTTGCCCGTTCATCATTGGCAGCAAAGGTAAGCACGCCCTTGTCGGTAAGTATCAACACCCCTTGTGGCGTTTCCACCACCTTGACGTAGGTGTAGGCATCGTCGCTGATTGCATCGTAAAAGTCGTTGGTCTTTGCAATTAAAAAGCCGTCAACAGTCCATTGCAGCACGCCAAAGGAGCAGTCGAATACGCCCTGAAGCTCCACATCGTCGCAAAATTCGTCAAAGGGTACCACGTCCAGTTGTGAGCATGCGTTGCCACCAAGCGCCACAACGCCGTAGGCATTGGACAACATATTGTCCTCCCACGGAAAGGCAATTTGCTTGGCGTAGCCTACAGGGTAGACAAGCTTGGTTTTGAATTTCATCACAACCACCTCCGTTTGGGCATAACTCGTTGCCCACCACGCCTGCACTCTGCCAATGCCGTGTAAAACCTTGCGCTCCAGCTTTGTGCCAAATCGTAGTTGCCACACAGCATGTAGTACTGCGCAACAACGCCGTATGCAACAATGCGAGAGGTCACTTGGGGCGAGCCAAAGTGTATCTCGCCCCAAAAATCCGTCCACTCGTATGCAACACGATACCTTACGCTTGCCTTTTTGCAATGCAAATTGGCAATACCTTTCTGTGTGTAGCAAAAGTTGACGCTGCAGCCCATTTCGTCCTTGACGGACACTACGCCCTGCACCTTGTTGTTGAGGGTGGCAAAATCCACCTCACCATCCACAACGTCCACCGTCTGTGTTTGCACAACGGGAAAGTAGTCGGTTGCAATTTCATCACCTACAAGGTTAGTGCATTTAACAAGCTGCTGTAGAGTGGTGTCGGCATTGACAAGCTCTATTACGGCCTGGTCGGTGGGTTGACCTTGAAAAATTGCCTGTGGAAGCTGCGCATCCAGCAACAAATCTGCTTTGTACAAAATTTCTTTTACCGTCATAGGTTGACCTCCTTTGCGTATCTATCCATTGCCCTGCTCAGCGCATCGCTTTGCAGCTGATTGTTTGTCTTTTCCATTTCGTCAAACAGCCGTTGGGCATTTTCGACACGTGTTTTGCGTACAAGCGTAATTGTGCGGGCGTCCAATTTGTCGTAGGGCACCACAACAGCCAGAGTGTCTCCCCTTTGTGCAAGGTTGTGCACCTCAAAACGGCTGCAAAGCTTGTTGAAATACACCACATAATTGACATCGATTTCGGCAATACGCTTGGCAACGTCAAACAGATCGTTGACAATGGGTAGTAGATACGCTTTCATAGCAATTACGCCTCGGTGATGCCACTGATGACTGCTTGACCGTTTGGACGGTCGCAAATCATGTCGGCGTACTTGACAAGTGTTGCTTTGTACACAGGCTTGTTTGCAACTTGCTTGATTACTCGGCCGTCGTCACCCTCAAGCCATCTCCAATCGCAAAGCTGATGCAAATGGAAATCCTTGGTGTTTAGCAAGTACATTGTGCCCTTTGGTGCAAATCTGTCCGAAACAAGGGGGATTCCGTTGAAGGAAATTGCCTTGTAACCACCTTGAAGATTCATCACGTCGATGTTGCTGCGATTGGTGATGAGGTAGTTTTGATATGCACGCTTGACACCACTGCTGCACACGATAAAGTCGGGTTGGCTGCCCGAAATTTCGTCCAGCTTGTCCAAGGCAGATTGGATTACGATATCCGTGATGCTACTGGAGGTTGTTTTTGTTGGGTTTAGCCATTTGTAGTCAACACGATTTAGGCCGTACAGCTCGGTAGAGCTGGAAAAGATTGCGCCAAGGCCTGTAAGCTCGTTGTTGTAGCTGCCTTGTACCACTACGATGTCGTCTGCAGCTGCCGTGTTGGTTGCAAGACTGCGATTTTCCAATACAACGTGCTTTGTTGTGCGATCGATTGCCGTAATGCGTGTTGGGCCAATTACCGGCTCCTTGGTGCTTGCAGACAGCACCTCGATGATCATGCCATCCATTAGGTTTTGGATGTTGTCCACCTTGATGACGTTGGCCGTTTGACTGACAACCTTACACAAGGTGCCGCTGCCGTCGCCAAACAGCATACGACCAAAGTTGAATTTGCTTGCACGAAGCAAGCCCTCCATTTCGGCAGCAAGCAAATTGACAAATGCACCTGCGTTGTTTTGGCTGGCACGGATTGCCTTGTCGCTGATTTCGATTGTTCCGTAGAGGTTTTTGAGAGTAAGCACAAATTGTGCGTAGTTGTTTTGACCTGCAATAGGCAAGTCGCCCGTTTCGGTGCCTGCTCCAATACCACCGTTTAGGCCATACGGTGCAAGCTTGCGTACCTCCTTGCCCCAGACGTCGCTTGTGGTTTGCTCAATCTTGGCAAAGAGTGGGTTGATTTCGGTGTTGAGTTGGTTTGCAACTACACCAAGATACAATGATTTTAGTGCATTGTCTGCACTGGAAAGTGTTACCATGTGTTTTTCTCCTTAATTAAAAAATTGTTGTGCCAGCTTGGATGCTTCGGCAATGGTTTTGGGGCGAGTTGGCAGCGCCACCGACATTGCGCCTGCGTTTCCACTGATTACCGTTGGCGTGGACGCTACGCTGGGCGAAACCTTTTGCAGTAGCTTTGAAACAACGTCGTTGTTGCTTAGCACATACTGTTGTAAAAAGTCCTCGTCTTGCGCCAACGCTTCCTTAGAAACGTAGTTTTGCCTAAGCATGTCAAAATAGCAGCGAGTGTAAGCATCAGTGCTCTGGCTGTATTGGGGGTTGTTGACTGCTTGGCTTAGTTGCTCCTTGTAGGCTTGTGCTTCGGGGAAGGTAGCCAAAAAATCCTGCAAGGTTTGTGCTTGTGGTGGCTCGTCTAAGCTTGTACCACTTGTATTTTTAAGCTGAGAAAGCTGTTGACACTTTTTTGTAAACTCCTTTTCAAGATTGTTGTAGCTTTCCAGCAGCTTGTCGTAATCATTAAATTTGTCCATGTTGAATCTCCTTGATATGTTTGTTGTGCTCGTTGACGTGGCTTAGCAATGCCTCCTTGACGTTGCTTGGCAAGGTGTTGCAAAGCAAATGCCTTACGTGTCTGTCTACGTGTATTTTGTGGTCGTCCACCTCCATCACCTGTGCTTCAAATGGATTGC